>NZ_JBLVOL010000021.1:86460-124653 GCF_053543755.1 Achromobacter semiaridum
GGCCTGCCTGGCTTGTCCGCCTTGCTGGCCGTGATCTGCCTGTTGCCTGCCCTTGCACCGGCGGGCGCGGCCGCGCCGCCCAAGCCGAACCCATTGGGCGTGGACGTATGCATCACCACGGGCACGTCGGGCCAATACAGCGTGCGGGTGCGCAATGTGGGCGATGCGCCGCTGGCGCGCGTGGACGTCACCGGCGTGCGCCTGGACGCGGCGGGCCACGCGACCGAGCCGCTGAATCTCAGCCTGGCCGACATCCCGCCCGGCAGATATAAAACCGCCATCCTGGCGCGGCACGACGAATCCGCCGCGCTGGACCGCATCGTCACCTACACCCTGGTCGACGGAAAACCCAAGCCGCAACACGAGCTGTTCGCGGGCAAGGTGGCCCATGTATCGCCGGGCTCGGCCATGCAATACACCTTGGCGCCGCTGGCCGTGCGCGGTTGGACGGTGGCGTATGGCTCGCCCGCTTCCACGCGGCTGGAAGCCGGCAGCGCCGTGATCATCGGCTATCCGGTCAGGCAAAGCGGCAAGCCGGCCACGCGCCCAGAAGCGGGCCGCTCGCCATCGTCTGTGGTGGCGCTGGCGCCGTGCAAGGCGTCGTGATCAGGTGCCGCTGAGCAGGTCGCGCTCGTTCAGCAGCGCGTAGACAATTTCGGGTTTGTTATCAAAGCCGCGCCGGATGGCGGCGGGCAGCGCGGTGCGCGTCTTGCGGCATAGCCCGGGCGCCTCTTCCAGCTGGATGGAGATGCCGCGTGACGTACGCACCTCGTTATCGCTGGGCGTGATGACGATCACGATGCCCAGCTGCGCCTGGATGCGTCCCTGCATGGCGCGCAGGTCTTCCAGGCTGGTGATGTTTTCCAGGCGCGCGACCAGGCGTTTTTCTTCTTCCTTGGTCAGTCGCAGGATGCGGATATCCGCCGCCGGGTCCGACAACAGCGCGTCGCGGTCGCACATGCAGGCGCCCGGCGGACATTCTTGGCGGATGGGAAAGGCAACGTTCATGGCGGACAGGCACGCGTGGGCCGATAAAACCGGCAGCAACTCCAGACGGTCAATTCTACTCAAGATGGCCAGCCGGCTTGCGCCGCGCGCTGATCGTTTTCCCGCACGGCGCTGGGGTATATTCCCCCCCTTGTTCCAGTTGGGGAGAGGCGCGTGAAACGGATTTTGCTGGCGGCCTCACTGGCCGCGATGGCGGTGCAGCCGCAGATTCTTGCGCAGGCCGCCTCCGCGGCTTCTTCCCCGGCCGCCCAGCGGGACTTTCCCATTGTCATCAAGCCCGGCCTGCCGGCCGTGGTCACCGTCAGCAATGGCGACACACAGCAAGCCCGCGTGCGCGTGGGCGATGGCCCCCTCCAGCCGCTGGCCACCTTCGATGACGACACGGTGGACCAGGTGCAGGCCGTGGACATCGACCACGACGGCTACCGCGACCTGATCCTGGGGCAAAGCGGCGGCAGCACGCAGCTGTTTGCCCGCCTGTTCCTGTACCAGCCGGATCGCCGTGGCTACCAGGAAATTGCGCACCCCGACAGCGCCAGCCCCTGCAAAGGCTTCGTCAACCCGGTCATCGACGACAAGCAGGCCGTGATCCACGTGGCGTGCCGCTACGGCGCCGCCAGCAACGGCTTTGAAGACTACGTGCTGCGCGCCGACGGCACCGTGCGCGCCACCGCATGGGGCACCCAGGCACTGTTCGGCCTGGAAAGCGAGGCCGCCGAACTGACCTACCGTTTCCGCGACGACGGCGCCATCGACCGCATCGACATCGACGGCGAAGGATCGCCGTTGGAAGGCGGCACCGTGCCCGTCAGCCGCCTGGACCTGTACGACACCCCGGACGTCAACGCCACGCCCATGATGACCGCCGCCGAAGGCGAACACCTGGATGTCGTCGCCCTGCGCCCGCGCGACTGGCTGCAAGTGCGCTACGTCAGCAAGACAGCGGGCCAGGTACTGAAATGGGCGCGCTACGGCGATCTGCGCGTCGACAAGCATCGGCTGGCCCCCCCGGCGCCCACCGACAAGCTGACGCTTGAGCTTGCCGATACGCTGGCCGATTGGAATGGTGAAGACGGCGGGCAGTTCATACTCAGCGTGGCCAACCATGGCGACGCGTCTGTAGCCCTGAACGCGCCGCGCGTGTGGCTGCTGTTGACCAACGCGCAAGGCGACCGCATCGTCCACCCGCTGTACCCGCGCGAAGGCGACACCCTGCATCCCGCCAACCCGCTGGGCCTGGCTCGCGACCCCGTCGTGTGGGCCGCCGGTGAAGACGGCAAGCCGGCTTACCTGTTGAACGACAACGGCTACAGCAGCGTGCCCTTCCTGCCCGCGCTTGCACCCGGGAAATACCGCGCCGCCGCCGTCCTGACCGACCCGGGCAATCTTGGCGCGCCCATCGTGTCCAACGACGTCCGCTTTGATTACCCTCTGCCGCAACGGCCGCCCGCCCCGCAGTAGGGGCGCGCCCGTCATCCACCACAGCGTCCGAACCCGTGACCATTCCTCGCGTTGATCGCGCCCATGTGGCCGATAAGCCGGCCCCGGCTTCGGACCGGACTTCGGAGCCGGCAATGCGCCGCCGCGCCGGCCGCGTGGCCGCTCCTTTACTTACCGCCCCCGCCCCTTTACTTGCCGCCCCTTTACTTGCCGGCCTTTTACTTGCCGGCCTTTTGCTTGCCGCCGTTCTGCTGGCCGCCGCCGCCCTGGCCACAACCGGCCTGCTAACCCGTGCCCGCCCCGCCGACGTGGCGATCGTGCTGGGCAACACCGTGCTGCCCGGCGGCCAGCCCTCGCCACGCCTTGCGGCGCGCCTGGATCGCGCCCATGACTGCTACGCGGCCAAGCAATGCCGCATCCTGTTCGTCAGCGGCGGCGTGGACCCGGCCGGCGCCGACGAGGCCACCGTGATGCGCGGCTACCTGTTGGCGCGCGGCGTGCCCAACGACCGCATCGTGACGGATAGCGCGGGCAACAATTCCTGGGCCACCGCGCGCCATGCCAGCGACTACATGCGCGAACACGGCTATACCCGCGCGCTGGTCGTGACCCAGTATTTCCACGTCCCCCGCACCATGCTGGCCTTGCGCCGCCATGGCGTGGCGGACGTCAGCGGCGGCTATCCGCGCTTCTTTGAATGGCGCGATATCTATTCCACTTTTCGAGAACTGCCGGCCATGGCGTGGTACGCGCTGCGACCGCTATAGTGACGACCGCCCCCGCCGTATTCAAAGCTCATCGTTCATTGTTCACAGTTCATTGCCGCCGCATTGGCTGACGTGACTCGCGTCGGCGTTCATTGCGCGGCCATTCAAGGACCGACCCCGTGCTGATCTTTCACAACCCCGTCCATGACCAACACGCCGGCCGCCACGAAATGTTTCGCGGCAAGCTGGTGCCTTGCCACGAGACGCCGGCGCGGCTTGCCTTCGTGCTGGACGCGTTGCGCCAGCGCGGTATCGGCGAACTGCGCGTGCCGTCGGCGCCAGACATGGAACTGGTCAAGCGCGTGCACACGCCGCGCTACGTGGATTTTCTGGCCAGTGCCTGGCACGACTGGGTGGCGCTGGACGCGGCCAATGCAGACATCGACATCCTGCCGTCCGTGTGGCCGGTACGCGGCTTTCGCCATGACATCGAACCCACCAATTTCGCCGCCCGCGTGGGCCTGTTTTCGTTTGACAGCGGATGCCCGTTGACGGCGGGAACCTGGGTGGCGGCTACTGCCGGCGCGGCCTGCGCCATCGACGCCGCGCGCGCGGTCACCACCGCAGGCGGGCCACGCGCCGCCATGGCGTTGACGCGCCCGCCCGGCCACCATGCCGGCGCGGGTTTTTTAGGCGGCTATTGCTTTCTGAACAACGCGGCGCTGGCCGCGCAAGCCTTGCGTGACGCCGGCGCCGCGCGCGTGGCGGTGCTGGATGTGGACTACCACCACGGCAACGGCACGCAAAGCATTTTCTACGAACGCGGCGACGTGTTGACGGTGTCGATCCATGGCGACCCGACCACCGAATACCCGTTCTTTCTTGGCTATGCCGACGAAGAGGGCGAAGGCGCGGGCTTTGGAGCCAACCTGAATTTGCCCCTGCCCGCCGGCACCGACTTCACCACGTGGACGCAAGCGCTGCAACAAGGGCTGGCCGCCGTGCAAGCGTTCAAGGCCGACGCGGTCGTGGTTGCGCTAGGCGTGGACACCTACGAAGGTGATCCGATCTCGAAGTTCAAGCTGAAAAGCGCGGACTATCTGGCGGTCGGCCAGGCGCTGGCCGGCCTGGGCCTGCCGACCGTGTTCACGATGGAAGGCGGCTATGCCGTGGCCGACGTGGGGACCAACGTGGCAAATGTGCTGGAAGGATACCGGGGCTGAAAAAATGGCCCCGTTGAAGGTTCAATCCCGCGTTTCCAGCACCTTGTTGATGCGCAATGCCAGCAAGGTGCATGCCGCGCCCGACAGCAGGTAGACGCTGACGGCCACCAACCCAAACCGGGCCGACAGCCCCAGCGCAACCACCGGCGCGAATGCCGCGCCGACCAGCCACGCCATGTCCGAGGTAAGCGCCGCGCCCGTGTAGCGGAAGCGGCGCGTGAAGTTTGCCGTGACGGTGCCGGATGCTTGTCCATACGACAAGCCCAGCAACGCGAACCCGATCAGGATGAAGGCGTCCTGCCCCACCGGCCCGCCGCCCAGCAGCCACGGCGCGAACAGCGCAAAGATGCCGATCGCCACCGCCAGCATGCCCAGCGTGGTGCGGCGGCCGATGCGGTCGGCAAGCCAACCGGAAGCCACCGTACCCAGGATGCCCAGCACCGCGCCGAAGATCTGCACGATCAGCACGTCGGTAATCTGTTGCGTGGCGCTGATCGCAATCCACGACAACGGGAACACGGTCACCAGGTGGAACAGCGCATAGCTGGCCAGCGCGGCAAACGCGCCGATGAACAGGTTGTAGCCCTGCGAGCGCAGCATCTCGGTGATGGCGATGGGTTCCAGCTCGCCTTCTTCAAGCAGCTGCGTGTATTCCTCGGTGACGACCAGGCGCAGCCGTGCGAACAGCGCCACCACGTTGATGGCGAACGCCACGAAGAACGGATAGCGCCAGCCCCATTCGATGAAGTCGGCCTGCGTCAGCGTAACGTGCAAGTACAGGAACAGCGCGCTGGCGACCAGGAAGCCGACCGGTGCGCCCAGCTGCCCCATCATCGAATACCAGCCACGCCGATTGGGCGGCGCGTTCAGCGCCAGCAACGACGGCAGCCCATCCCACGAGCCACCGAACGCCAACCCTTGCAGGCAGCGAAATACGGCCAGCAGGGTGATGGCGTGCGCGCCGATGGTTTCGTAGCTGGGCAGGAACGCCATGCCCACCGTGGCCGTGCCCAACACAAACAGCGCAACCGTCAATTTTGTGGCGCGGCCCCAACGCCGCTGCACCGCCATCGAAAGCGCCGTGCCGATGGGCCGCATGATGAACGCAAACGAGAAGATCACGAAGGACCACAGCGTGCCTTCAAGCGGTGCTTCAAAGGGGAAGAAGACGCGGGGAAAGACCAGCACGCAGGCGATGCCGAACACAAAGAAATCGAAGTATTCGGATGCGCGCCCCACCACCACGCCGACGGCGATTTCGCCAGGAGCCACCTTGGCATGGCTGGCCCCGCCGGACGGTGCCCCTGGGCCGGGAACGGAGGGGGCATGACCGGGATACTGCGTGGAGGTCGACATGGATGTGCTCACTGTAGGAAGTTCGAAACCGCCTTGTCTACGATCTTGCAACATGCCAGTGCAACGCAACGTTGCTGCCCGCCAAGCCGCGCCCGCATTGGGATAGCGCCCTGCCGCGCACGCTTTGCCGCGCACACTTTTGTTCTTTTTACCCTAGATTTTTCGCGGCTTCCAGCGTAGTGTTGCGTTTACCTCCCACGGTTACGTTTCGAGGTATGGCTATGTTGTCCATCACCAGGCTCCGCGGATTGATCCTGATTGCCGCCCTGCCATTGCTCGCCGGATGCAATGCGGTGCTGCTGTCGCCATCGGGCGATGTGGCGCTTCAACAGCGCAATCTGATCATCATTTCAACCGGCTTGATGCTGCTGATCATCGTGCCGGTGATCTTCCTGACCTTTCTGTTTGCGTGGCGTTATCGCGCCAGCAACAAAGAGGCTCACTACGATCCGGAATGGAACCACTCCACCATGCTGGAGCTTCTGATCTGGGCCGCGCCGCTGCTCATCATCATCGCGCTGGGCGCGTTGACCTGGGTCAGCACCCATCAGCTCGATCCCTACCGTCCGCTGGCGCGCCTGTCCGAGGGCCGCGAAGTGCCCGCCGACACCAAGCCCTTGGTGGTCGAGGTGGTGGCGCTGGATTGGAAGTGGCTGTTCCTGTATCCCGAACAAGGCATCGCCGCCGTCAACGAAATGGCGGCGCCCGTTGACCGCCCCATCCAGTTCAAGATCACCTCGTCGTCGGTGATGAATTCGTTCTTCGTGCCCGCGCTGGCGGGTCAGATCTACGCCATGCCCGGCATGCAGACGACCTTGCACGCGGTCATCAACCACCCCGGCGAATACGAAGGCCTGTCGGCCAACTACAGCGGCTCGGGCTTCTCGGGCATGCGCTTCAAGTTCCACGGGCTGGACCAGCAGGGCTTTGACAAGTGGGTAGCCGACACCCGCGCCTCTACCCAGCGGCTGACGCGCGATGCCTACCTGAAGCTTGAGCAGCCCAGCGAACGCAACCCGATCCAACACTACGCCTCGGTTGCCCCCGGCCTGTTCGACGCCATCGTCAACCGCTGCGTCGAAGGCAACCGCATGTGCATGAAGGACGCCATGGCCATCGATGCGCAAGGCGGCATGGGCATACCGGGCGCGCTCAACGTCACCACGCTGGACGCGCAAACGCGCGAACGGCTGGGCCTGACCGACACCAAGCCGCGCAAGTATGTCGGCGCGATGTGCACGTCGACCCAAGGCTTGGTGTTGTAGCGGCATGCGCGCCGTCAGCGCCGCGCATCGGATGACGCAGGGTTTCATGAAATCGTGGTTTTTACGCTGGAATCAAGATGCCTGATCAACCAGACCTCACCAAGCTGATCTTCGGTCGCCTGACCTGGGACGCCATCCCCTTTCACGAACCCATCCTGATCGCCACGTTCTTCATGGTGGCCATCGGCGGCATCGTGGTGCTGGGCTCCATCACCTACTACAAGAAGTGGGGCTATCTGTGGCATGAATGGTTCACCAGCATCGACCACAAGAAAATCGGGATCATGTATGTGATTCTGGGCATCGTCATGCTGCTGCGCGGCTTTGCCGACGCCATCATGATGCGCTTGCAGCAGGCCGTGGCGTTTGGCGATTCCACCGGTTATCTGCCGCCGCACCATTACGACCAGATCTTTACCGCGCACGGCGTGATCATGATTTTCTTCGTGGCCATGCCGCTGGTCACGGGCTTGATGAACTACATCGTGCCGCTACAGATCGGCGCGCGCGACGTGGCCTTTCCGTTCTTGAACAACTTCAGTTTCTGGATGACGACGGGCGGCGTGATCCTGGTAATGATGTCGCTGTTCGTGGGCGAATTCGCGCGCACGGGATGGCTGGCGTATCCGCCACTGTCCGGCATATTGCACAGCCCCGACGTGGGGGTTGATTACTACATATGGGCGTTGCAGATTGCCGGGGTGGGAACCCTGCTATCCGGCGTGAACCTGCTGGTCACCATCGTGAAAATGCGCGCGCCCGGCATGAAGATGATGCGCATGCCCATCTTCACGTGGACCGCGCTGTGCACCAACGTGCTGATCGTGGCGGCCTTCCCCGTGCTGACGGCGGTGCTGGCGCTGCTGTCCATGGACCGCTACGTAGGCACCAACTTCTTCACGGCGGATTTCGGCGGCAACGCCATGATGTACGTGAACCTGATCTGGATCTGGGGGCACCCCGAGGTCTACATCCTGATCCTGCCGGCCTTCGGCATCTTCTCGGAAGTGGTGGCCACCTTCTGCCGCAAGCGCCTGTTCGGCTACGCGTCCATGGTGTACGCCACCGTCGTGATCACGGTGCTGTCGTACCTGGTGTGGCTGCACCACTTCTTCACCATGGGGTCCGGGGCCAGCGTGAACTCGTTCTTCGGGATCACCACCATGATCATCTCGATCCCGACCGGGGCCAAGATCTTCAACTGGCTGTTCACCATGTATCGCGGCCGCATCCGCTTCGAAGTCCCGATGCTGTGGACGCTGGGCTTCATGGTCACGTTCGTGATCGGCGGCATGACGGGGGTGCTGCTGGCCGTGCCGCCCGCCGACTTCGCGTTGCACAACAGCCTGTTCCTGATCGCGCACTTTCATAACGTGATCATCGGCGGCGTGCTGTTCGGCTTGATGGCCGGCATCACCTACTGGTTTCCCAAGGCCTTCGGCTACAAGCTGGACCCGTTCTGGGGCAAGTGCTCGTTCTGGTTCTGGCTGGTGGGCTTCTACGTGGCGTTCATGCCGCTGTACGTGCTGGGCCTGATGGGCGTGACGCGCCGCGTGAACCACTTTGAAGACATGTCGCTGCAAATCTGGTTCCAGATCGCGGCCTTTGGCGCGTTGCTGATCGCCTGCGGCATCGCCAGCTTCATCATCCAACTGGTCGTCAGCTATCGCCGCCGCGACCAGCTGCGCGACTTTACCGGCGATCCCTGGGACGGCCGCACGCTGGAATGGTCCACGTCGTCGCCGCCGCCCCAATACAACTTTGCCTTCACGCCGCGCGTGCATGACCTGGACGCCTGGTGGCAGATGAAACAGCACGGCTACGAACGGCCGCAGCAGGGCTTCATTCCCATCCACATGCCCAAGAACACCTGGGCCGGCATCGTGCTGGCGGGCATCAGCGTGGTGATGGGCTTTGCGCTGATCTGGCACATGTGGCCGCTGGCCGTGCTGTCTTTCGTGGCGCTGATCCTGGTGTCCATCATTCATACCTTCAACTACAAGCGCGACTACTACGTGCCGGCCGACGAGGTTGTGCGCGAAGAGGCCGCCCGCACGAGGTTGTTAGCGAATCATGTCTGATACCTTGGCCCCCACCCTGCAAGGCGGCGCCGCGCCGCCGCAAGAGCCCGTGTTCTACGTGCCGGGCGAACACCACCCCAAGAACGGCACGCTGCTTGGGTTCTGGGTCTACCTGATGAGCGATTGCCTCATCTTCGCCTGCCTGTTCGCCACCTACGGCGTATTGGGGCGCAGCTATGCGGCCGGGCCATCCGGCGCCGACCTGTTCGACCTGCCGCTGGTGGCGGTAAACACGTCGCTGCTGCTGTTCTCGTCCATCACCTACGGCTTCGCCATGCTGGAGATGCGGCGCAACCGCATCGGCGCCACGCAGCTGTGGCTGGCGGTGACGGGCCTGCTCGGGCTGGGCTTTCTGTCGCTGGAAATCTACGAATTCGCGCACCTGATCCACCAGGGCGCGGGGCCGCAGCGCAGCGCCTTCCTGTCGGCCTTCTTCACGCTGGTGGGCACGCACGGACTGCACGTCACGTTCGGCATCGTATGGCTGGTGACGATGATGATCCAGGTGCGGATGCATGGCCTGATCCCCGAGAACCGCCGCCGCCTGATGTGCCTGTCGATGTTCTGGCACTTCCTGGACCTGATCTGGGTGGGCGTGTTCACCTTCGTGTATCTGATGGGAGTGCTGCCATGACGACGTCGCACATGGACAACCTGGCTGACCGTGGGCCGCATGGCCATGGCCACGGGCATGATCATGGCCACGGCGGTGGCCATGATCACCACGACGACGATGACGGCGCCGGTCACGGCACGCTGAAAAGCTATGTCACCGGCTTCATCCTGGCGGCCATCCTGACCGCCATTCCGTTCTGGCTGGTCATGAACCGCGTGTTCCCCAGTTCGCGCACGACGGCGCTGGTGATCCTGGCGTTTGCCGTGGTGCAGATCGTCGTCCACATCATCTACTTCCTGCACATGGACACCAAGTCCGAAAGCGGCTGGAACATGTTGGCGTTAATATTCACGCTGGTGCTGGTCGTAATCACGCTCAGCGGATCAATCTGGATCATGTATCACTTGAACTCCAATATGATGCCCATGTCCACACACGACATGCGGAATATGCCCTGATGGCAGCAGTAAAAGACACCACTATCCGCGACACCCCCCGTAAACCGCGCAGCAAAACCACCCTGGTCATCCTGGGCGTGGTTGCTGCCGGCCTGTTCGCCGGCCTTTGCGCGCTGGGCACCTGGCAAGTGCACCGGCTGGCCTGGAAACAAGAGCTGATCTCGCAGGTGAAGCAGCGCGCGCACGCGCCCACCGCCCCCGCGCCGGGCAAGCAGGAATGGCGCGGCCTGACGTCCAGCAATGCCGAATACCGGCACGTCACCGCCACCGGCACGTATCAATACGACCGCCAGACGCTGGTGCAGGCCGCCACCGAACTGGGCAGCGGCTACTGGGTCATGACGCCGTTGCGGATGGCCGATGGCGGCACGGTGCTGGTCAATCGCGGTTTCGTGCTGCCGCAGTGGCGCAAGACCGAAGGCGCCAACCCGCCGCCGCCCGCCGAAGGCCGCGTGACGGGCCTGCTGCGCATGGGCGAGCCGGGCAGCGGCTTTTTGCGCAACAACGATCCGGCCGCCAACCTCTGGTATTCGCGTGACCTGCCCGCCATTGCCACCGCGCGCGGCCTGACGGACGTGGCGCCCTACTTCATCGATGCCGATGCCGCGTCCAGCCCGGGGCGCGATCCGGCCAAGGCGCCCGTCGGCGGGCTGACGGTGCTGGAATTTCCGAACAACCATCTGGTCTATGCCATTACCTGGTACGCGTTGGCGCTGATGATCATCGTGGGCGTGGTGATCTTCGTGCGGGAAGACAAGCGCGCGCGGGCCAAAGCCTGACGAACGTATCTTCAGGCAATCAAAAAAGCCGCACTACCCGAATCGGGCGTGCGGCTTTTTCATGGGGAACCTTGGCGGGTAGTCGGGTCAGCGCGAGGCCCACGCAATGCTGCCGGCTTCCGGGCATACCCACGACGTTTGCAGCCGCTGCCGGATCTGGGCCAAGTCCTGCTCCACCAGCAACTGGCCGTCGCGAAACACCGGCACCAGCGCGCCGCCCGCCGCTTGTTCAGGCGTCTGCCGGTCGTGCAGTTCATAGCCCGTGGCGGTCTCGTCCACGCGCAGCAGGCCCTTGGCGGAACGCTTCACGCCGGAGTCCGTGACCGGGTCCTTGACCAGTTCCTCGGGCTCGCCGTTGACCTCGGCGTAGGTGGCCTTCAGCGCCCAGCCGAAGGTGTCGCGCGTCAGGTACTGGTAGGTGTAGGACCCGATGCCCAGCACCACGTTGCCGGAGGCGTAGCCCTTCCTTTCCAGGCGCACAAGAATGTCGCGGCCGCGCGCCAGCGTGATCGAATCGCCGTAGATCAGGCCAACGTGCGGGTCCAGCAGCTTGTAGCCACGGTCCGTCACCACGCCACCGAAAATGTCCCACAGGCATTGCACCGCGCCCTTGACCTCGGCTTCGCGCAGTGGCTGAACGGCACGCGCGTCGTCATCCAGCAACCAGTACTTGCCGGTGGCGGCGTCGCGCACCGCCTCGAAGCCTGCGCGGCGCGCGCCGGCCAACGCCGTCGCGTCCTCGACGGCCGGCACGTCGGTGCAGAAATAGCCCGTCAGGATCTTCACCGGGTCGCCGGAATCGGGGCGGAACACCACCTTGGCGTTGCCGTATGGGTCTGGCGTACGCGCCAAAATTTCCGGCTTGAGCGCGGCGGCGAAGTCGGTGACCACCTGCCAGAAGTCCCAGGTGTCCGACACCACCGACACGATGCCGCCGGGGTACACCTGGGTGACCAGGCGGCGAATGGTTTCGATCTCGCCTTCCTTGCTGCCCAGGCACATCACCGAGTGTTCCGTCGCCGGCACCGACCCGCCGACCAGTTCGCGATCGGAATCCGCGCCGTAGATGTCTTCCAGGTAGTCGATGGCGGGAATTGTGTCCGTGCCGGTGAACGACAGCAAGTGGCCCGCGCCGCTCTTGCGTGCGTCGTACACGCCCGACATGCCGCGCATGGAAAAGTCGTGCCCCTGCCAGTTCACGAAGTCCATGGGGCTGCCCGTGGTGCGCGCGAAATAAGTCAGCAGCTTGCGGTATTCAAAGGCGATGGTGGCCACCGTGGACGGCTTCCACGATTCGCAGCTGAACAGGGTTTCGATGTAGGTGACCAGCCACGCAAAGTCCGGATGCGTGTTGATGAAGGTGACGGGCGGCACGCGGATGTCGACGCGGGCGCCTTCGGGCACCGAGCGGATTTCCAGCGGCAGGTAGCCCAGTTCATACAGCGCTTGCAGGTGGTCAACGGTGACCGCGCCCTTGCCCAGCGCATTGTCCACACGGCGCTGGTATTGGCGCACCGCGCTACCGGCCGGCTTGCCGAAGAATTCGCGGTTGAACAGGTCGATCAGGATTTCCTTGATGAAGCCTTGCAGGCCGAACCAGACGATCTTGTCGTCGAACAATTCGGGCAGCACCGGCGCCAGCCGCGCCGAGCGCGGCGTGAAGTTGGCCAGGATCTTGTTGGTGCCCCTGGGGTACTGGAACGGGTGGCCGGTCTTATAGAAGTCCGCTTGCAGGAAGGGGTTGATGCCGTTCTTGGCGATCACGGTGTCGGGGGCATTCATGGCAGTTTCCTTCTTAGTTCGCAAGGGCGGGGATGGCGGTCGCCAAGGGGCTGGGCGCCATTGACGATGATGCGGGCGTTGCGGTGTCAGGGCCTACGCAAACCGGGGCGCCCTGGCCGTCGGCCTGCGTCCAGTCGTAGGCGGTGAACACGCCGGCATAGCGTTCATTCAGGGCCGTCAGGCCATGGCTGAAGATGCCATGCGTGACGTACAGGTAAAGCGGCTGGCGGGTTTTGTCGGCAAGCGCCAGCGCCAGTTCCAGAAACGTGCGGCCGCCGTCGCAGATGTCGTCCACCACCAGGATGGGCTGATCCGGGATGTCGTCGGGCACGCGGGTTTCGGTGATGCGGCCCGTTTGCGGGTCGCGCACTTTCTCGGCGTAGCGCACGTCGGCCACGCCCAGCTTCTTGGCCAAGGCCTGCACCCGCTTGCGGGCGCCGGCGTCGGGCGCCATCAACGTCACACCATGGGCGAAGACCGGAGCCGCCAGCGCCCGGGCCACGAACGCGGCGGCGTCCACCACGCGCAGGCGCTGCAACAGCGCGGGGGTGACGTCGCTGTGCGGTTCGGTGATGGTGACGGTGGCGTATTGCTGGTCGTTGATCAGCTTGCAGAAGACGGCCGCGCCCAGGGCCTCGCCCGGGTTGCACACCCGGTCTTGCCGCGCGTAGGGCACGTACGGCATGTCCAGGTGCACGGGCACGGCGGGATTCAGGCGGCGCAATGCGTCGGTCAGCATCAGCAGCTGCATGACGTCATTGGCGGACTTGAGCAGCGCGTGGATGCGAAATTCGGTGGCGGCATCGGCCGCCAAGCGCAAGCCGGCCGGCACCGTGACCTGGCTTTCGCCGCCTGGAAACACGAACGCGGTCGGCGTTTCGGTTTGGCGTTGTCCTTCTACTACCGCAGTGATGGTGAACATGATCAGCCCTTAGTGGCATTTCAAAACTAAGTGGAGCCAGTATATGCCGACTTATTGTTAATGTGCAACTATCTTCCTGGAAATCGGCGTCGCGGGTGGGTGCGGCAGGGAAAAGTCATCCAACGCTGCGGTCGAACAAGGCGAAGTCCTTCAAGCGGTACAGCCGCGCGGGGCGCTGCGCCCCGGTGACGAAATCGCCCGTGGCTTCCAGCACGCCCCAGGCGTCCATCTTCCTGCGGAAGTTCGATTTTTCCAGCCGCGTCTGCAAGATGGCTTCGTAGGTGTGCTGGAGCTCGGTCAAGGTGAAGCGTTCCGGCAGCAGGAAGAAAGGCAAGGTCGAGTAGCTGGATTTTCCGCGCAGGCGGGCGACGGCGGCTGCCACGATGGCGGCGTGGTCGAACGCCAGCGTGGGCAAGGCATCCACGCTGACAAAGCGCAGGCCCTGCCCCGCCGCCGCTTCCAGTTCGGCCACCGGCACCAAGGCGACGTACGACACCGACAAGGACCACTGGCGGGGGTCGCGCCGGGTGCCCGAGAACACCTGTAGCTGTTCCAGGTAACGCGGTTCAAAGCCGGTTTTTTCGCGCAGGACCCGGCGGATGCTGGCTTCGGTGCTGTCGTCTTCGTCCACATGCACCACGCCGCCCGGCAGCGCCATAACGCCCTTGAAGGGCGCGCGGTCGCGCTGGTGCAGGGCAATTTCCAGGCCGCCGGCCCGCAAGGTAAGCAGGACGGCGTCAACGGTCACAAGGGGCTGTGGATAGTCCACGGGGGTTCCAGAAAAAGGTCCAGAAAAAGGTCAAGACTCGGGCTTCGGGGCAAGATGCCACTATGACGGCACGCGGTCAATCCGCATGCCCGAAAAGCGTCCATGCCGCACATTGACCCCCGGGGCCCGATTAGACGAAATAGCCGGAACATCCCAGGCAATCGAAGGTAAATAGCGTAAATGTTCTACACTTGCGCCCGGGAACACCGCTGGGCTTGATGCCTGGCGTGGTGTTCCCTTTGTTTTTTCCCCCCAACAATCCCAGGAGATCCCCGGATGAAAAAGACGCTGCTCGCCGCTGCGATGCTGACCGCTTTCACAGGCATTGCACAGGCAGAACCGTCAGTCACCCTCTATGGTGTCATCGACACCGGCATCGGCTACAACAAGATCAAGGGCGACGGCTACAGCGGTAGCAAGCTTGGCATGATCAACGGCATCCAGGCCGGCTCCCGCTGGGGCCTGCGCGGATCCGAAGATCTGGGCGACGGCCTGCGCGCCGTCTTCAAGCTGGAAAGCGGCTTTGATTCCGCCAATGGCCAACGCGGCCAATCCGGCCGTTTGTTCGGCCGCCAAGCCACCATCGGCCTGGCCAACGACGCCTGGGGCCAACTGGACTTCGGCCGCCAAGCCACGATCGGCTCGAACTATCTGGCCGACATCGACCCCTTCTACACCAGCTACACCCAGTCGAACCTGGGCCTGGGTTTCAGCGCCGCCAACACCATGCGCTGGGACAACATGGTCATGTACCGCACTCCCTCGGTGAACGGTTTTGAATTCGGCATCGGCTATTCGTTCAACGCCGACGACACCACCGCCGACCAGACCGGTTTCCGCACCGCCGACAACACGCGCGGCATCACGGCCGGCCTGCGCTACGTGCAGGGCCCGCTTAACGTGGCGCTGACGTACGACCAGTTGAACGGCTCGAACCGCGGCAACATCGACAGCAACGCCACCCCGCGCCAGTACGCGTTGGGCGTGTCGTACGACCTGGAAGTGGTGAAGCTGGCCGCCGCCTATGGCCGCACCACCGACGGCTGGTTCGTCGGGCAGGACCTGCCGGCCGACACGCCGTTCAGCGACGAATTCGGCACCAACCGCTTCGTCAACGGCTTCAAGGCCAACGCCTACATGCTGGGCGCGACCGTGCCGGTGGGCGGCGCCAGCAGCGTGTTCGCCTCGTGGCAGCACGTGGCCCCGTCCAACGACAAGCTGACGGGCGGCGACGCCAACATGAACGTCTACAGCGTGGGCTACACCTACGACCTGTCCAAGCGCACCAACCTGTACGCCTACGGTTCGTACGGCACGGACTACGCGTTCATCGACGGTCTGAAGAGCACCGCCGCCGGCGTGGGCGTGCGCCATCAGTTCTAAGCTGCGCACGGCGCGATAGGCGATAGCGCGAAAGCGCGCCAGTTCGTCGGCACGATAAAAAGCGGGGCGCGTCCGATTGGACGCGTCCCGCTTTTGCTTGGGGCCCGGCGGGCGCTGCCTGCGTTTGGCCTATCGCGCCCCCGCGCGTTCCAGTTGCGCAACGATTTCAGCCTGCCCTTTCTGGCGCGCGTGCCGCAGCGGCGTCACGCCTTCACGATCCGCCAGGTTCACGTCGGCGCCCGCCCCAATCAGCAAGGCCACGATTGCCTGATGCCGGGGGCCGCCGTCGCCCAGAATGATGGCTTCCAGCAAGCCCGTCCATCCCAGCCGATTGACGTGATCGGGCTTGGCGCCCGCTTGCAGCAGCGTTCGGACGACTTCCACGTGCCCGCGCTCGCAGGCAGGAATCAGCGCGGTGCCGCCGTAACGGTTGGTGCTTTGCAGGTTCGCGCCGTGGCGCAGCGTCAGCTCGAGAATCTCGCGATAGCCTTGCGCGCCCGCCAGCAGGTAGGCGCTGTCCTGCATGCCGTTTTGCGCGTTCACGTCGGCACCGGCTTCGATCAGCACGCGCGCCGCCTCCACGTGGTTGCCCTGCGTGGCACGCAGCAATGCCGTGTTGCCTTGCGCATCGCGCCCGTCCGGCGGCACGCCTTGGTCCAGCAATTCGCGCACGCGCGCGGCCTGGCCCTGGCCGGCGGCCTCGCGCAATTGCGCCACAGGGTCCACAGCGGCGCGCGCCTCGCCCGCCGGCACGCCCATCGCCCCCGCCGCGCCCAATGCGCTCAGCGCCAAAACAAAACAGGCCCGCCAGTGTTTGATCGTTGCCATTGCCGGTATCCTCCCGTCTGAATCGAGGACCGATTATGGACAAGCCCCTGGCGAATGGGAAATCGATGGCGTGCCATGGACGGTGCAATACGGGGGAAACACGCCGCCGTCATGATTGGATACCTTTAGATCGCCGCAATACGGCCCGCCCATGACCCTCGACTTTGCTTCCCGCCTGCCCCTGAAACCCCTCGCGCGCCTGCTGGCCGTGGCATTGCTGCCGCTGGCCCTGGCCGCCTGCAACGGCAGCGACGACAACGACGGCGCGCCCGCCTCACCCATCGTCAGCGCGCCTCCCGCCGTCGATCCCACGCCGGACCCGACCCCGGCCCCCGACGTCCCCGCCCGCAACACCGCCTACCTGAATGCCAAGGCCGGCGACGTCATCCAGGTCACCATCGACGCCCTGCACCCCACGCAGGCCGCCATCGGCTACGACCAGATCTACTACAAGCTGGGGCGTTGGCAAGGCGACTTCAACCGCTTGTGGGCCGGCGATGCCGCCCGCCAGCTGGACTACCTGGATCGCACCGTCGGAAAGAAGTTTGACGACTACTGCGAGGACATGGGCGGTGTGGAACGCGCCGAGAAATTTGCCGACCTGGCCGTCGCCCGCGCCGCACGGCTGGACCAACCCGCCACTTTCGCGTGCAAGGACGCGCCGGGCACACACGCGGAAAACCTGAAAACCGTGGTGGTGGGCTGGGACGGCAATCTGTACCTGACCGACGGCCATCACACGTTTTCGTCACTGCGCGAGATTTTCGATGGCGGCCCCAAGCTGCCGGTCTGGGTCAAGGTGGATGCCAACTACAGCAGCCTGCCGACCGCCGCCGCGTTCTGGCAACGCATGGTCGACGAACGCCGGGCCTGGCTGCGCGATGGCCAGAACCAAGCCATCACCGTCGACCAATTGCCCAGCCGCCTGGGTCTGGCCAGCGCCGACGAAGCCGGCGGCATGCAGGAAGACCGCTATCGCTCGCTGGTTTACTTCACCCGCGACATCGCCTACCAGAACGGCAACCTGCCCGAGTTCGCGGAGTTTCTGTGGGGCGACTGGCTGCGCCGCCAGGTGGCGGCCGGGCAACTGCCGGCGCTGGACCAATACAAGACGGCCGCGCCCGCCACGCCCGCGCAAATTCTGGCGGCCAGCACGCTAAGTTCCACGCTGGTTCCCGGTGGCGCCAACGACAGCTATGCCGCTGCGGTGCGCGATGCCTCGCTGAAAATGGGCGCGCTGGCCGACACCGATATCGTGTTCGACGACCGGCAGGCGCAAACGCTGGGACGCATCCCCTTGGCGGCCAACGTGGCGGCAGGCGTGTCCATCAAGAGCCAACGCGACACGCTGGAAGAATTGCCGCGCGTCGATGTCAAAGCCGACGGCTCGCCGCGCAACGCCGGGAAACTGTGGTTTGCGGTGAATTACCGCAACTGCGGCAAACCGGCGGCCGGCACGTGCTGGGGCTGGTAGGTTTTTTTTGCACGATTCGAGTATCTTGTGCGTCTTCTACGACCCTTCCGAGACTCCGTTATGTCCATCGAGCCCACCGTCAGCCCCAACACCGCTCCCCACGCCGACGCCTTCCTGCAATTTTTGGTCAACCTGGTCAACAACGGCGGCCAGCTTGAGAGCATTGGAGTAACGCTGCAAATGGGCGGCATGCTGGTATCGGGGTCTATCGTGTCGGGCGCGGAATATTTCGACCGGTTCGCCGCCAGCTTCACGGGTTCGCTCGACATGCTGGACGCCGACGCCCGTGCCGCGGTGCACCGCTCGCTGGCTGAACTGGGGGATGTGTTTCGCGTGCCGCAGCCGGCCGACCCGCTGCCCAACTACATCCACTTGACCGACGCACTGTTCTTCACGGCCGATGGCACGCCCATTGCCGGGCAGCCCACGCTGTGGCGCGGCCGGACGAGTTCGGTGGATGGCTTCATCCTGGGCCGGCTGCAATCCGAAACGGGCAACTAAGCCAGCAACTAAGCCAGCAACTAAGCTAGCTTTCCGCCACGCCTGCGAAGCGCGTGGTGGACGCATTGAACGAGCGCCACGCGTTGCTGTCGGCGTCTAGCCAGATGCCCAGGCATTCGGCGCTGAGCGGGGCGGATAAGGCCGCCCCGCGAAACAGAAGGTCGCTGTGCAGGCGCATCCACGCAAAATCGCGGATGTCTTCCACGCCCCCTGCCACGACTTGCAGGTTGGCGCACCAGGCGCGCTCCATCAAGGTGAAGAAGCGGCCCTGCAAGGTACGGTTTTCGGACAAGCCCAGCGGCACCTGCACATGCAGGCCGTCGGCGCGCAAAGCGCCATTGCCGGTGTCCTTGCCGCGCAAGACTGAGGGAAGCAGTCGCGCGCGCAGCCGCGCCTGGAATTCCGGATACCGCGACAGCACATCGGCGTGGTCCGACAGGCGGTCGGTCAAGGGCAGGGTGAAGGTGATGCGCTTTGCCGGCATCAACAGGGGCGCGGCATCGTCGTAGCGCGCGTACTTGTTGACCCAGATGGCGTTTTCCAGCACGCCGATGCCCAGCTCGGAGCACAAGCGTTCGGCCAGGTCGCCATGGCCACGCACATCCAGCGCATGTTCGAATGACAATTCGATCGGGGTTTTGAATTGCTTGAAGAACGCCACGCCGGCCATCAGGCTGGCGCCCAGGCCCACGGGGTTCAGGCTGCTCCATGGTGACGGCCGGCAGCGCCCCATCACCGCGTATTCGTGGACTTGCCCCTGTGCCGTGAACACGGGCTGGAAGCGCAGCACGACGGACTCTTCGGACAGAGCCCAGGAACGGGCGTCGTCTTTCATGGCAAGACCCGATCGATGGGGTGCGCGGGGGGGCAGAGCCGGGTCAATATCATGCTGTTCTCGATTAACGTCTAAGCGCCGTGTTGAGGCATGCCGTCGGTGTAAAAATGCGCCGGGGGCAGCTTCTTGGCGAAGTCGGAATCCCACAGATAGTGCCCAACGCTTCCCAGCAAAAGAACAAGAAATTTCTCAAACGCCGGGACTTCGCACTTTGAGATTCTTCTTATTCACTGGGTAAGCAGGTGTTTCTACCATGCGTCAAATGCTGGTAGAAGACCATGGCGCTCCCGCCCTAGAACCCCTTGCCGCGCCGCGCGCCGCCTCGCTGTTACTGCACTTTCTTGCAGTGGCGCTGCTCGTCTGTATCGCGGCGGGTGCCGCCCTGTACCTGTACTGGGCGTTCAGCAACGTAGTGTCCAACTACCGGCGCCACATGAACGCCGCCGCCTACGAAGCCCAGCATTTTTTCGACCAACGCGAATCCCTGCTGCGCTCGATATCCGCGTCGGCGGTGCGCAACACCAATCAGGAACCCATCAGCAAGACCCCGTCGCATTTCGGCAAGACGGGGCAGATCGAAGTGCTGCCGCTTCAGGAAGGCCCCGACGCCTACGACTGGGCGCTGGTGCTGACCCCGCGCGACCTGCGCCGCGTGGCGCAAGCCAACACGCGCATCGTGTACAGCGCGGTGCGCCACGCAAGCACGGTGCCCGTGGCCTCGCACGACCAGCCGGGCACACCCGCCATTCCCGCGTCCATCCAGCAGTGGCTGGCGCTGACGCTGGCCGATGTGCAGACCCGTGCGCCCACCAACGGCCTGCCGCCCATCGTCTGGCTGCATCCGCCGCAGGACACGGTCAAGCGCCTGTTCCTTTTCACGCCGCTTGATGCCGTACACCCCGAGGCGGCATGGATCGGGCTTGAGGTCCAGGGTGTGGATTCCGCCGTGAACGCGCCGCGCACGGGCGCGGGCGACTACGTGCTGTTTGATGAGTTGAGCCGGCCGGTGCTGCGCAGCGCCGGCGCGGGCGCCACCAGCCAGGCCTTGCCACACACCACGCGCGAAGATGCGTTCGGCCTGCAAGGACAGGGCTGGTTGCCTGAATACCTGGTGCTGAGCAAGTCGGTGGGCGATGACGGGTGGCGCCTGGTCTACTACGCGCCCATGCGCCACGTGCTGCGCGACAACGCCATTGCCTTTCAGACGGCGGCCATTGCCTCGCTGCTGCTGATCATCACCGTGATTCTGCGCGTCCGTTATATCCGCCGGCGTCTGGTGCTGCCCGCGCTGCGCCAATACGAGGCCCTGGCCGACAGCGTGTCGCTCAACCGCAAGCTGATCGAAGTCGCGCCGGTGGGGCTCTGCCTGCTGCGGCGCTCGGATCGCGCGGTGGTGTTGTCCAACGACATGGCGCGCCGCTGGTTCCAGGGCACGCCGGGCTGGCGTACCGAAATCCTGTCCGCGCAGGGCGATGAAGCCGGCCGCGAACACCGGCTGAACGATGGCCGCACCGCCTACCTCAGCTTCGCGCCCCCCACGTATCGGGGCGAAGCGGTGGTGCTGTGCGGCATCAGCGACATTTCGGCGTTAAAGCGCATTGAACATTCATTGCTGCAAGCCAAGCGCGACGCCGAGGCCGCCAACCAGGCCAAGACAGTCTTCCTGACCACGATGAGCCACGAAATCCGCACCCCGCTCTACGGCATTCTTGGCACGCTGGAACTGTTTTCATTGACCCGCGTCAGCGGCCAGCAGGCGCAGTATCTGGAGACCATCCAGCAATCGTCCGCCACGCTGCTGCGTACCATCAACGACACGCTGGACCTTTCCCGAATCGAGGCTGGGCACACTGTGCTGGAACGCGCGCCTTTTTCACCCGTTGAACTCCTGAACAATGTCGTGGCCAGCTTCGCCGCGCGCGCGCATGCCAAGGGCGTGCGCAGCTATGCCGTGGCCGACCCGGACACCCCCGCCGCCGTCATCGGCGATGCCACGCGCATCCGCCAGATTCTCGACAATCTTGCCAATAATGCGATCAAGTTCACGGATTCCGGGCAAATCGTCTTGCGCCTGAAGGTCAACAGCCGCACCCGCGACAGCGTCGACCTGTGCTTTCAGATTGCCGACACCGGCGCGGGCATCGCGCCCGAACATCAGGCGCGACTGTTCGAACCCTACTACCAGGTGGACGCCGACAACTGCGTCACGTTGCCCGGCACGGGGCTGGGCCTGTCCATCTGCCGCAGCTTGTCGGACATGATGAACGGCCGTCTCAACGCCGTCAGCGAGCCCGGCCTGGGCACCAGCATCACCTTTGAAATCCGGCTGCCGCTTGCGCCCGAGGCGCTGGACGCGGTGTCGCCCGAGCTCTCGGGCACGCTGGTCTACGTCCAGGGCGCCGTCCCTGAAATCGTTCATAACCTGTGCGACTGGCTGCGCCGCTGGGGCGCGGTGGGCCTGCCCTACCCCGCCGGCGGCGTCACGTCGGGCGAGCCCGCCGTGCTGGTGCAGGCGTGGCCGCACGCGCAGAAAATCGGCAACTGGATCGGGCCGCAAGTCATTCTGCATCCGCCCGGCCTGCGCCCCCGCGTGGAAGACAGCCACCGCAACTGGTTTGCCAGCGCCTACAGCCTGGGCAGCATCAACCACGGGGTGCGTCTGGCGCAGGGCGGCGCGGCGCGCAGCACCGCCTTCGATCCCAAGGCGCCGCTTGAAGTCCTGGGCCTGCGGATACTGGTCACGGAAGACAACCCCATCAGCCAATTGATCCTGCGCGAACAACTTGAGCACATGGGCTGCACGGTGGTGCTGGCCGGCAACGGCCAGGAAGCGCTGAACCTGCCCGACCTGATGTCGTTTGACGCCGTGCTGACCGACCTGAACATGCCGCTGGTCGACGGCTACGAGCTCACCCGCATTCTGCGCAAGCGCGGCTTCGACAAGCCCGTGCTTGGGGTCACGGCCAACGCGTTTCCCGACGAGCAGCGCCGCGGCATCAATGCCGGCATGACCAGCCTTCTGGTCAAGCCATTGCCGCTGACGGTCCTGCGCCAAACGCTGCAATCGGTTAAAGAACTCCGGAGTTGACGATGTTATCCGTGTACAAGGTCTTGGTCCTGGACGACCATGCTTTCCAATGCGCGCAAATGCGCGGCCTGTTCCTGGAGGCCGGCTTCGACCATGTGGACATGGCGAATTCGGCGCAGGAAGCCCTGGAAAAATTTCGGACGCATTCTTACCAGCTGGTGTTGATGGACCTGAACATGCCCGGCATGGACGGCGTGCAGTTCATCCATGAACTGGCCCGCCTGCAATGCAACCCCATGCTGGCCATCACCACCGCCTGTTCGCGCCGCATCATGAACAGCGTCAGCCTGATGGCCCAGGAAAAGGGCTTGTCCGTGATTGCCGCCTACACCAAGCCTGTCACGCGCGAACACGCGCTGGCCCTGGCCAAGCGGTTGCGCAATCAGCAGCAGGACGGCGCAAAATCGCCCACGCTGCCCGCGCCGCCCACCCCGCTGTTCGAGCGGCGTACCCTGGAAAAAGCCCTGGCGGCCGGCCAGATTCAGGCGTGGTTCCAGCCCAAGAAGGCGCTGGCCACCGGCAACATCGTAGGCGCCGAGGCCCTTGCCCGATGGCATCACCAGGAAATCGGGTTCATGCTGCCGGCGTCGTTCCTGGGTGCGGTGCGGCATCACGGCCTGGACCACGCCCTGCTTATCCGCATGCTGGACGACGCCTTGACCGCCTATATCGGGTGGCGAGGCCTGGGCTTCCGGATGCCGGTTTCCGTCAATTTGCCTACCCGGCTGCTGGACGAACCGGACTTGCCTGACCAGCTTTACAATCTGGTCGCGGATCGCGGTGTGCCGTTCGAAGACGTGACGTTCGAACTGCTGGAAGACGAAACCACCTCGATTCCCGGCCACTACTATATGGGCGCCAGCCGGTTGCGCCTGAAAGGTTTCGGGCTGGCTCAGGATGACTTCGGCAAAGGCTACAACTCGATGTACACCCTGATTTCCACGCCGTTCACCGAACTGAAGATCGACCGCGCCTTTGTCAACGGCGCCGCCCAAGACCATGTGCGGGCGGCCGCCTTGCTCTCATCGGTGCAATTGGGTCGCCAATTTGGGCTGCAAGTGACAGCCGAAGGCGTCGAAAGCACGAAAGACCTGGAGTTTTTACGCGAAATCGGCTGTGATTTCGCCCAAGGCTTCCTGATATCCGCCGCCGTCAACGCCCACGACTTCACGGATCTGCTGGCCGACGAGCCCCGGCCGTATGCCACTCACCCGCTTTAGGACTCTTACCCGCGTATGCAGGAAACGCCGTTTAGCAGGATTGCACGCACTTCACGACGGCTGAATATCGCGCTGTTCGGCATCCTGCCCATTGCTCTTATCTTGATCGGCGCGCTGCTGTGGGGCGCCCAGCGCATCATCAAGCAGGAAGAAGACCGCCTGTTGATGGACTTCGCCGTGTTGGTGGGGTACATCCACGAACAAGAGCTTTTCCTGAAGCAGTTCAGCAAAGAAAGCCAGCGCCTGGATGGCCGGCCGCCGGTCGACCACACCGAGTTGTCCACGCCCCTGGATTCCACCCGACCGGGCATGCGCGTCTATCGCGGCCAGCACGCGCTGGTCGCCATGCCCTTTTCGCTTTTCTGCGCCTATCCGGCCGAATGCCCGGTCGCCGACAGCCCCGTGCCCGCGGCCGCGGGCTACTTCGCGGACTTCTACAGCACCTTCTGGGCCAATTCGTACTTTCCCGCCGCCGCGGCCTTCCTGGTCAACCGCAGCGACAGCGTGGGCGTCGCCGTACCCGCCATCAACGTCAAGCCGGGCTACGGCGAACCGCTGGTGGAAGACACCCTGCTGCTGGTCAACGATGCCGTCCGGACGCAGCTTGCCAAGGGCGGTGACGACAAGGCATCCGCAACCTTGAACGCGCCGGCCTCTGGCGTGGGCACGGCACACGCCGAAATTCGCTGGTTTCCGCCCGCCGGGCTACCCGCCCGCATGGTGGGCATGATGCCGGCGGGCCTGACCGGGTCCGCCTGGGCCAACCGCGCGGGCGGGCAGCCCGATTTGTATGTGGCCACTTTGTTCAGCCGGCGCCGCATCAACATTTACGATCGCGCGCTGCCGTCTATCCAGTACGACGGGTTCTGGCTGTCGCATCGCGACATCGGCCTGATGATCGGCGACGGCCCCGTGCCCAACGTTGACCACAGCGGCCTGCGCGCCACGGCGGGAGGGCTGATCCTGCAAGTGTCGG
Organism: Achromobacter semiaridum; assembly: GCF_053543755.1. Classification (NCBI taxonomy): domain Bacteria; kingdom Pseudomonadati; phylum Pseudomonadota; class Betaproteobacteria; order Burkholderiales; family Alcaligenaceae; genus Achromobacter; species Achromobacter semiaridum. The sequence goes on from NZ_JBLVOL010000021.1 coordinate 111,172, forward strand.
ACCCCACCGGCATCTGGACGGCGCGCTACCGCGTCACCTACCGCAATTTCTTCGAAGACAACCTGTGGCTTCCCATCAGCGCCGCGCTGATGTTGCTGTTGAGCCTGGCGGGCGGCATCGGCTATCAGCGCTGGTACACCCGGCGCGTGATCGAGCCGGCGCAAAGCGCCCACCGCGATATCGCCGAAAGCGAGGAATTCAACCGCACGCTGATCCAGACGGCCCCCATCGCGCTATGCGTGCTGGCGCGCGCCAATGGCGACGTGCTGTTCGCCAACAGCCTGGCGCTGGAATGGCTGGGCGCGGCCACCGGCCAGGGCCTGCGCGATTCGCCCGCTGCCCGCCCCTTGCTGGACCAGGTGCTGAACGCGTCCCAGCCCGGCAATATCGAAACCTTTCACGCCGACGACGGCCGGCCGCTGTACGTGGCCTATTCGCCCACGCGCTACAAAAAGCAGGACGTGGTGCTGTGCGCCTTTGCCGACATCAGCGCGCGCGCCGAAATCGAGCGCGCGCTGGCGCAGGCCAAACGCGACGCCGATAAGGCCAGCGAAGCGAAATCCACCTTCCTCGCCACCATGAGCCACGAAATCCGCACGCCGTTGTATGGCGTGCTGGGTACGTTGGAACTGATGGGCATGACCGAACTGAACGCCGAACAGCGCCAGCACCTTGAACGCATCCAGAATTCGTCCGTGATCCTGTTGCAGTTGATCAGCGACATCCTGGATATCACCAAGATCGAATCCGGCCAGCTGGCGCTGGAATCCACCTTGTTCCGACCGCGCGAACTAGTGGAAAGCTGCACGCGGTCATTCGCCGCGCTGGCCCGGCAAAAAGGGCTGCTGCTGTTTGCCAGCGTGGACGATTCGGTGGCGCCCTGGGTCACCGGCGACCCCGTGCGCATCCGGCAGATCCTCAGCAATTTGCTCAGCAACGCCATCAAGTTCACCGAATCGGGCCATGTCATCGTGCGGCTGCGCGGCGCCGAGCGCGCCGATGGCGCACAGGTGCTGACGCTGCAAGTGGTGGACACCGGCATCGGCATCGACAAGGAAGACCAGGCCCAGCTTTTCAGCCCCTTCTACCAGATCGACAGCGCCAGCCACACCGTGCGCGGCGCGGGCATCGGGCTGTCGATCTGCGCGCGCCTGGCCAAGCTGATGGACAGCGATATCCGGCTGACCAGCGAACTGGGCCTGGGCAGCAGCTTCTCGCTGGACCTGGCGCTACAGCCCGCCGACGGCCCGCCCATCGACGAGCCCGACCTGCACGGCATCCGCATCGTGGTCCGCAGCCCGCACCGCGAACTGACCGACAACGTCTGCCAGTGGCTGGCCCGCTGGGGCGCGGTCGCCCAGCCCGCGCCCACGCCCCTGGGCCCCGGCGAGGCCGACGACGTGCTGCTGGACATCTTGGGCGATTCCGAAGCGCCGCCCGCCAACTGGATCGGCCATTTCCTGTCGGCCGGCGACCCGCGCGAATCCGCCACGGGTATGCCGGTGCAGGTCGACGGGCACGACCTGGACAGCATCGGCTTCGGCATTTCGCGCCTGTTGCGTGGCGACCCGCCGGTGCCGGCCGAACCCACCGCCAACGCCCCCCTGGAACCCCTGAACCTGCGCGTGCTGGTCGCCGAGGACAACCCCATCAACCAAGCCACCTTGCGCCATCAGCTGGAGCAGCTGGGTTGCACCGTGACGGTGGCGGGCAACGGCGCCGAAGCGTTGTCGATGTGGAACATGGCGTACTACGACGTACTGCTGACCGACGTCAACATGCCCAAGATGAACGGATACGAACTGACGGGCGAGCTGCGCACGCGCGGCTTTGCGCAGCCCATCATCGGCGTGACCGCCAACGCGATGCGCGATGAAGAAGCGCGTTGCATGGCCGCGGGCATGAATTCGTGGCTGGTCAAACCCATCGAATTGAGCGCGCTGCGCCGCCACCTGGGCGGCATCACGCCGGCGCAACCCGATACCGCCGAGCCCTCGCCCCCCGAAGAACCCGAGGTGCCCGCCCCGACCGACGCCTTGCCGCCCGAACCGCTGGTGCCCGCCAAGTACCGCCGGCTGTTCCTGGACACGATGGACAGCGACCTGAACAATCTGGATCAGGCAATCGCCCGCCGCGACGTTCCCGCCGCGTTGCAGACGATGCATCGGATGCGTGGCGCGCTGGTGATGGTCAAAATGACAACACTGTCATCTGATTTTCAAGCGATCGAGGTCAAGCTCAGGCGCGACGGCGGTGACGACGCCGTGTTCCAGGAAACGGTCAGGCTGATGCAAGCCCTGAGGAACCTGCTGGCTCAAGTCTGAGTCTTGGTACAGAATGAGCCCGATCACCCCCACGTTCACCCCACGGCGCCCCAGAATGGAACGACTTAGAATTGTCCTCGCCGACGATCACCCGCTGGTGCTCGCAGGCATGCGGGATCTGCTGGAAAAGGATCTTAGCGTTGAAGTCACCGGCCTGCTCGACAGCCCGACGGCGCTGGTCGACCACCTGACCCACGACCTTCCCCATGTCGTCATCACCGACTATTCCATGCCCGGCGACGAAACCTATGGCGACGGCATCCGCCTGGTCAAGTTCCTGACGCGGCGGTTTCCCAAGACCCAAGTGGTGGTGCTGACCATGGTGTCCAACCCCATGATCATCTCGGCCATGTACGACGCGGGGGTTGCCGCCGTCGTGCTCAAGCGCGACAACCTGGCTGAAATTGTCACGGCGCTGCGCACGCTGCAAGCGGGGCGCAAGTACTATCCTCCTGGATTCCAGCGCGATGGCACGGTGGATTCGCGCAGCAAATTCATCGGCGAACGCATCAACAGCCTGTCGCCCAAAGAGTTCGAAGTGCTGCGCCATTTCATTCGTGGTGAATCCATGATGCAGGTGGCCGAGACACTCAAACGCAGCGTCAAGACCGTCAGCGGACAAAAAATATCCGCCATGCGCAAGCTGAACGTGCAAACCGACCAGGAACTGGTCGCCTTCTGCGTGGAAAGCGAAATATTCCAGTAGGCAAACCCGAGACAACACGCATGACGCAAGACCTGATTCACACCGCGGCCGGCCAGGACGTGGACCGCAACACCATGCAGGCACTGATCGAACAAGCGGCGGGCCAGCCGCTGTCATTCGAAGACTGCGACTTTCAACACGCTGATTTTTCCCGGCTGGACATGCGCGGCGCGCGCTTCACGGGTTGCGCCATCGCGGGTGCGTCGTTTCAGGGCGCCACGCTGGCCGACACCACCTGGCTACGCTGCCGGGGCGGCCAGGCCAACTTTGCGTCGGCGGACGCAAGCGACGCGGTTTTCCAACACTGCGACCTGAACAACGCCAACTGGCGCCGCGCGCGCCTGGCCGCCGCCCGCTTCCAAGGCTGCAAGCTGACCGGGTCCGACTTCGACGGCATCGCCTGCCTGGGCTGGAGCCTGGAAGAATGCCTGCTGGTCGGCGCGCTGCTGCGCGCTGTGTCGTTTCGCAAATCGAACATCATGCAGCTGGACTTTTCCGACGCGGATCTGGCCGGCAGTGATTTTCGCGACACCGTTTTTCACGGCGGCAGCCTGCGCAATGCCAACCTGAAAAACGTGCGCTTCGAAGGCGCGGACCTGCGCGAAGTGGATCTGAACGGCATCGACCTGACCGCCGCCGCCAGGTTGGCCGGCGCCACCATTTCCAAGACGCAAGCGGCGGCGTTGCTGGCGGAATTGCGCATCAGCGTGATCTGAGCGGTGATCCAAGCGCAACGCAGCGCGCTGCCTACCCGCATCATGGCCGGCGGCGCGCAAAGCGCTGTTCCACCACCACGCTGCCCCACTGCCGGCCTTCGGATTCATCCGTCAGCACAAAGCCCGCGTCGTCGTACAAATGACGCGCGGCGTCCAGCCCCTTGAAGGTCCACAAATAAGTTTCGCGGTAGTGCGCGTCGGCAAACGCCAGCGCGCGCGCCAGCAGCGCCCGCCCCACGCCCATGCCGCGCAGCGCATCGTCCACGATGAACCAACGCAGATGCGCCTGCCCTGCCGCGACGTCGCCGTCGATGACGATGGACGCCAGCGTGCGCCCGCCCGGCCCGGCTTCGGCGTATCGCCACATACCCTTGCCGCGATCGGGCAGGGTTTCGGCAAACGCCGCCAGCTCCGTTGCCACCTTGCGTTCAAAGTAGACGCCAAAGCCCGATGCCTGTGCGTAGTAGCGCGCGTGCAGGCTGGCAATGTCGCCGATGCAACCCGGCCCGTAGCCTTCGACGATCAGCTCGTCGATGGCCAAGGCGGCCGGCACCACGTTCGGGTTTTCGCGCGATAACGCATCCGCATACAGCGACATGAAGCGGATCAGCGATTGCTGGTCGTCAGGCGTCATCCGGCGCAGCGCGTGCGATACCTGATCGGTGGCGAATTGGTCGATGCGCGCGCGCAGCGCCAGCCCGGCATCCGTCAGTGTCAGCTTTGAGGATCGCGCATCGGCGCTATCGACCTCGCGTGCCACCAGCCCGGCGGATTCCAGCTTGGCCAGTTGCCGGCTGGTGTTGGACTTGTCCAGCCGCAGAATGACCGCAAGGTCGCGCGCCTGGATGCCCGGTTGCAAGCCGATTTCGATGATGGCATGCACGGCCGACGGGGCCAGTTCGCTGCCCGCCAGCGACGTGCGCATGAAGCCGAGTTCGCGTACCAGTTTGCGGGAAAACTCCCGCAGGTCGCGGATGGTCTCCTCGCGGGATTGAGGGGGAAAGTCGATCAGGTCCATGGCGCAGCCCACTTAACAGTTGCGGTTCGCAACCAATATAATTGCGGATCGCAACCAAATCAATGGGGAATGTCAGGGATGCTTGCGCGGCGGCGCAGCCGTCACTTCGCTGGCGGGCGCGGGCGGTTTGCGATGAAACGGCATCTTCAACAGAAACAAGCGCAATGCCTGCCAATGGATGCGCAGCACCACGCCCAGCGTCATGAACGGCATCGCCCCCACCGCGCGCAGCAACGACGCCGTGGTCAACGGCGCGCTGGGTCCCCGAATCGCGGTGTGCAGCAGCGGCTGGGGTTCGGCGGGGTCGTCGTGGTAATCAATGATGGCAGCGTGCGTGCCGTTGCGGTGTTCAACGCGAAACCGGTAGACGCCGGTCACTACGCAAAACGGCGACACGTGAAACGCCTTGTCGCTTTGCAGCACCTGGCCATCCTGAATGACGCCGCCGTCGGGCGCGCGCAGCACGTATTGATGGCGCTCGCCAAAGGTGTTGTTGACCTCGGCCACCAGCGCCCGCAGATCCCCGTGGGTGTCGTGCACATGCCAGAAGCTGACGGGGTTGAAGACGTGGCCGAACAGGCGCGGAAAGCACTGCAACCACACCGCGCCGACGTCGATATCCGCGCCCGCGATGTCCAGCCGCGATTGCAACCACGCCATCGGGTCGCCACCGTCGCGCGCGCCATGGTCGGCAAAATGAAACGCCACCGGGCGTCGACGATTCACGCCGAACAACCACGACGCGCGGCCGTCATAACGCGGGGCTTGATCGATGCGCAGGCGCAAACAGAACACCCGGTAGGTAAAACGGTGCGACACCGGCCGCGTGCGCGCGTGCAGCACGCGGGCGCGCATCAGTTCGATCAAGCCGTCCGCGTTCATGGCGCGACGTCCCACGGCGGCATCACGCCCAAGTCCGCCGCCACGCGGATGGCGGACGCCAGCCCGTCCTCATGAAAGCCGTAGCCCGTCCAGGCGCCGCAGAACCACACGCGCGCGCGGCCCTGGATGTCGGGCAGGCGCGCCTGCGCCAGCACCGCGTCGGCGTCCAGAATGGGATGTTCGTATTCGTAGCGACCCAGCACGCTGCCGGGCGCCGGTTCCTGCCGTGGGTTCAGCGTGACGATCACGGGTTGCTTGAACGGTAGCGGCTGCAAGTGATTGAGCAGGTAGCTGACCGACATGGGCGCATCGGGCGACGGGCCAGCCAGATAATTCCAGGCCGACCACACCGCCCGGCGACGCGGCAGCAGCGCGGTGTCGGTATGCAGCACGGCCAGATTGGGCTGATAGCGCACGCGCGACAGCACATCGCGCTCGGCCTCGGTGGCATCCAGCATCGCCAGCGACGTGGGCGCGTGGCACGCCAGCACCACCGCGTCGAAGTCATCAACGTGGCCCGCGGTGCGCACCTGCACACCGTCGGCCACGCGCTTGACGGTGTGCACCGGGCTGGCCACGCGCACCTGCGCGATGCGCGGCAGCATCGCTTGCACGTAACGCTGCGCGCCACCTTCAACCGTTTTCCATTGCGGCCGCCCCGCCACCTGCAACAAGCGGTGGTTCAGGCAGAACGACAGGAACGTGCGGGCCGGCTGCGCCAGCACCATGCTGGGCGGCGTGGACCAGATGGCGCCCGCCATGGGCAGCAGATACCAGCTGCGCATCGCCTGGCCATAGCCCTCGGCGTCCAGCAGATCGCCCAGCAGCGCATGCGGCCCGCTGCGCGCCAGATAGGCAGCGGCGTGGCGGTTGAAACGCAGAATGTCTCGCAGCATGCCCAGAAAGGCCGGCCGCAACAGGTTGCGGCGCTGCGCGAAGACGGTGTTCAGGTTGGTGCCGGCCCATTCCAGGTCGGGCTGGGTCAGCGACACACTGAACGTCATGTCGCTGGCATGCACCGGAATCGACAGATGCTTGAACAAGCGGATCAGGTGCGGGTATGTCAGGTCGTTGTGCACCAGAAAGCCGGTGTCCACCGGATGGGTGATGTCGCCCACCCGGGCGTCAACGGTATTGGTGTGGCCGCCGACCCGTTCCCGCGCTTCGAACAAGGTCACCGAAAATTTCTCGGACAGCAGCCATGCCGCGCTCAGCCCCGCCACGCCGCCGCCGATCACGGCGATGCGGCTGCCCGGGGCAAGCAGAGCCATGGTGCGTGGCGCCGGCTGGGCATCCGGGGCCGTCGACGTAAGGGTCACCATGGCGCCGCCTTGTTGGGATCCGTTGAGGCCCGATTAAACCATCAAGACAGCCGATTGGGAGGATGCCCGCAAAGGAAAAACCGGCCCGTCCGATCAGGCCGGCCGGTGAAATTGCGCACGCGCGGCCTGCACGGCGGCATGGCACACGCAGCCGCTCATGTGGTCGTTGACCATGCCCACCGCCTGCATGAAGGCGTACATCGTGGTCGGCCCCACGAACGTCCAGCCGCGCTTTTTCAGGGCCTTCGATAGCGTGGCCGATGCGGCGGACGTGGGGTTGCCGTTCCAGTAGGCCAGGTCCACCGTCCTCGGACGCTCGGTGGCGGGCGGCTCATGCCGCCACAGCCAACCCGCCAGGGACCCGGTTTCAAGCGCAAGGTCCACGGCGCGGCGCGCGTTGTTGATGGTGGAAACGATCTTGGCCCGGTTGCGCACGATGCCCGGGTTGGCCATCAGCCGTTCCACATCCCGGTCGGTGTAGCGCGCGACGCGTTCGAAGTCGAAATCGTCGAACGCCTCGCGAAAGGCCTCGCGCTTGCGCAGAATGGTGATCCAGGCCATGCCCGCCTGAAAGCCTTCCAGGCAGATCTTTTCGTACAGCCGGCGGTCGCTGCCCACGGGGCGGCCCCATTCGTGGTCGTGATAGTCTGGCATGGACGGCTGCCAGAAACAGCGCGGCGCGCCGTGGGCATCCAGAATCAGGCCCGCCGGTTCCAGCGCGCACACCTCGGTCATTGCTTGCCGGGCACCGGGCAACTGGTGTCGCCCTCTTCGCACTTGAGGTAGCCGCGCAGTTCTTTGGTGCGCGCCTGCGTCAGCTTGTCCAGGCACTGGCTCAAGACCATGGGGTAGATGCTTCCCCCCGTGGCGCCGCCCGACGAAAACGCACATTCCGCATCGCGAAAAAACAGCCACGCCTTTTGCGCGGCCTGCAATTGAGTGGTCTTGGTGCTGTCGCCTTTCAGACGGTCGATGACGCTGCGGTAGGCTTCATTCAAATGTTTGTCGGACTGGCGATAAGCCTGGTCGGCGCACAAGTTCATGTCAGTCTGCGTAGAGCCCTTGCCGCATTTAAGCGGAATGGGTTGCGGCTGCGCGTGGGCGCTGGCGGCCAGCAGCAGCGCGGCAGCCGTGGCGATCGCGATACGCATGGGCGTTCTCCTGTTTGTCTGTAGCGAGTCGGATGGGAAAGTGTCGCACGGATGGGCCCTTGCGCGCATGTCAGGCGCCGGCCAGGTGGCCTAAGATATTGCTCATGAAAATTCAATTGCTCTCTGACCTGCACCTGGAAACCGACCCGACTTTTGTCGCAAGTCCCATACCCGGGGCCGACCTGCTGGTCCTGGCCGGCGACATCGGTTCGTACCGCCAGGGTTCCAAGCTGGCCAGCAACGATTTCGGCCTGGGCAGCTACTCCCCGCGCAACGGGTGGCCCACGCCCGTGGTGTTCGTGCCCGGCAACCACGAATACGACAACCTGGATTTCGACGAGGCCCACGAACGCCTGCGCGAACTTTGCCACGCGCTGGACATCCGGTGGCTGGAACGCGAAACCTGCGTGATCGATGGCGTGCGCCTGGTGGGCACCACGCTGTGGACGGACTTTGACGCGCTGGCCGCCGACACCGACACCCTGGGCGTCGCGCTGGCCAAGCGCGCCAAGGCGTTTCGCGCCGCTGACTTCTATCTGGAAAAGGCGCAGATGCGCCGCAACGGCGGCCCCTTCATGGCCGAGCAAATGCGTGAACAAGGCCTGGCCTGCCAGCAATGGCTGACCGACACGCTGCGCACGCCGTTCAACGGCGCCACCCTGGCCATCACGCACTTCGCCCCCACGCTGGCCAGCGCCGACCCGCGCTATGGCGTCACGCCCGGCACCGCCGGGTTCTGCAATGCGCTTGATGCGCTGCTGCCGTTGGCCGACTGCTGGATGCACGGCCACCTGCATTGCGCGCACGACTACGTCAAAGACGGCTGCCGCGTCGTGGCCAACCCGCTGGGCTACGCCAAGAAAGGCGAACAAGCCGACTTCCAGCCTGACCGCCTGTGGCAAGTGCCCGCTGAAACTTGAAGCTGGCGGCAACTACCGGGTCCTGTTCGATGCAGATGTCGTCAGGTGGATGCCTGAGCCGGGTGGCGGCCAGAGAACCCGTAAGGCGGCGCAACGTGGGGACGTTTCGTCCCCCGTTAGCCGTGGCCCCCTACGGCTCCAGCCCTGCCACCGGCAATGCGAGCAACACCACGGCCGGATTCGCCAACACAAAGCCCGTGCCCGCCACGAACGCAACGGGTGACAGCAGCCGCATGGCGTCGGCGCTGGCTTGCGAGTCCTGCACCGTCACGCGATAGGTCTGGTCCAGCGCGGTGGACGTGGCCGCGCCGGCCTGCGCCGCACCGGGCGTGCCCGGGCGCGCCACGTAGCGCTTGCCCTTCAAGTGGTGCGTGAAATAGATCAGCCCCTCTTCGGTGGTGCCAAAGTGCATGGCCAGCGCCTGCTCGCGGTCACGCGGGGTGGCCACGGCCGTCAGCTGCAAGCGCACGTATCCCTAGGTAAGGCCATCGGCGCCCACGTGGAAGTCGCGCAGCACCACGGCCGTCAGCCGCGACCGGAAGTCGGACGTCAGCGCCTGCGCCATCGGCGGCGGCATGTCGAACAAGTAGTGGTATTGCGGCCCCAGCACCGCAAAGGTCTTGGTGTCGGACGACACCATCAACGTGGAGACGTTTTCGGTATAGGTCTTGGTGGACGCGCAGCCCGCCGCCAGGATGGCAAGCCCGGACAGAAGCAAGGTCGTCAGGATGCGTTGCATGGCGGTCAGGGCTGCGTGATGCAGGTCAGGGGCGCGGAATGCCGGTCAGGATGCATGACGCGGGCTTACCAGCATGCAGGTAAGCCGCCGGCGCAACACGCCCCGGCGGCCGTCACAATCAGGGTGCCGGGTTCGGGTAGCGCACGTGAATGGCGTCAATCGCCTTCAACACTTCAGGCGACAGCGTCACATCGACGCTGTCGATGTTTTCCTTAAGCTGTTCCAGCGTTGTTGCCCCGATCAAATTGCTGGTCACGAACGGGCGCTGATTCACAAAAGCCAGGGCCAGGTGCGAGGGCGACACGCCGTGCTCGCGCGCCACCGCCACGTACTCGGCGGTGGCCGCTTCGGCCTGCGGATTGCTGTAGCGCGTGAAACGCGTGTAGCGCGTCAGACGCGCGCCCTCGGGCCGGGCGCCGTTCAGGTACTTGCCGCAAAGCATGCCCATCGCCAAGGGCGAATACGCCAGCAGGCCCACGTCTTCGTGATGCGTGAATTCCGACAGGCCGATTTCAAACACCCGGTTCAAGAGGCTGTACGCGTTCTGGATCGACACCACGCGCGGCAGGTTCCGGGTGTCTGCATGCCGCAGGAACTGCGACAGGCCCCACGGCGTTTCGTTGGACACGCCCACGTGGCGCACCTTGCCCGCGCGCACGAAGTCCTGAAGCACGGACAGGGTTTCCTCGATCGGCACGGTGTGCTCGTCCTGGACCCACGGGTAGTTCAGCTGGCCGAAGGTGGCGGTTGTGCGGTCGGGCCAATGCAGCTGATACAGGTCCAGATAGTCCGTCTGCAAGCGCTTCAGGCTGGCGTCCAGCGCTTCGGTCAGGTTCTTGCGGTCCAGAAAAGTCTTGCCGTCGCGGATGTGGCCGGGGCGCTTGGGGTCACGCACCGGGCCCGCCACCTTGCTGGCCAGCACGATGTCCTGACGGCGCTTGGTGCGCGCCAGCCACGTGCCGATATAGGTTTCGGTCAGCCCTTGCGTTTCGGGCTTGGGCGGCACCGGGTACATCTCGGCCACGTCCACCAGGTTCACGCCGCGCGACAGCGCGTAATCCAGTTGTTGATGGGCGTCGGCCTCGGTATTTTGTTCGCCCCAGGTCATGGTGCCCAATCCAATCAGGCTGACATCCAGGTCGGTACGGCCGAGTTTGCGGGTTTTCAAGTTCTGCTCCGTGCGGGTCTTGATAGGGGAAAGTCGACACCTTACCGCAAGATGTTGGCGTTTCGCTGACAGGCCGGGGCATATCAGATCTTGCCGCGGCCAGGCAATCCGCATACGCTGGCGACTGTCCGTCGGGGAGCGCCATGCTCAGGAATTTCAACGAGTCCTATCTGTTCTTCATTGGCGTCATCGTGCTCCTGGGCGTGATCGAGCTTTGCTTCCTGCTTGGCCGCAAACAGCGCAAGCCGGCGGATGAAGCGCACAAGACGCACATCAGCGCACTGCAAACCGCCCTGCTGGGATTGCTGGCCCTGCTGCTGGGCTTTACGTTCGCCATGTCGGTCACGCGCTTCGAGGCGCGCAAGAACCTGGTGCTGGAAGAGGCCAACGCCATCGGCAACGCGTACTGGCGTTCCCAGCTGATCGCGCCCGCCGCCCGCGAAAAGATCCCGCCACTGCTGCTGGAATACATCCGCGCGGCGCTGGAACTGCACGACGCCGAAAACGACACCCAACGCTTTGACGCCGCCAACGTCACCACCCGCCGCATCGAACGCCAGATCCGCGCCATCACCGCCGCCAGCGCCGACAACCCGCCCGCCATCGCCACCATCATGTTCATCCAGGCCATCAACGAGATGGCCCAGGTCAACGAAAAGCGCCGCGTCGCCCTGGAAAACCATGTGCCCGAACCGGTGTTCTACCTGCTGTTCATCGTCAGCATCGGCGCCGTCGGTTTCATCGCCTACGGCACCGGCCTGCACAACCGAAGACGGCTGGTATCCACCGGCCTGTTCGCCGCGCTGATCGCCCTGGTACTGACCTTCATCGTCGACATCGACCAACCCGGCACAGGGGTGATCCAGGTCAGCCAGGAAAGCATGGAACGCATGCAGAAGACGCTGGAAAGCGAGTTGTAGCGCGGAAGATTTCCGGGGTTCCCCCCGGCATCAACCACCCGCCAGCACCCGTTTCAGGAACGGCGCCGTGGCGCCCTTGCCTGCCCGGCTGACGTGCGCCGGGGCGCCTTCGGCCACGATGCGGCCGCCTTCCTCGCCCGCGCCGGGGCCCACGTCTATCATCCAGTCGCTGTTGGCGACCACGCGCAGGTCGTGTTCCACGACGACGACCGTGTTGCCCGCATCCACCAAGCCATGCAGTTGCGCCATCAGCTTGTCGACATCGGCCGCGTGCAGCCCGGTGGTGGGTTCGTCCAGCACGTAGAGCGTGTTGCCGCGCTGGCTGCGTTGCAGTTCGGTGGCCAGTTTGATGCGCTGCGCTTCGCCGCCGGACAGCTCGGTGGCGGGTTGCCCCAGGCGTAGATAGCCCAGGCCGATCTCGCGCAACAGGGACAGCGGGCGTTGGACCGCCGGTTCGTCCTTGAAGAACGCCAGCGCTTCGTCCACCGTCATCGCCAGTACCTGGGCGATGTTGCGGCCATTCCATTCGATTTCCAGCGTCTTGGCGTTGTAGCGGCTGCCGTGGCAGACCGGGCATGGCGCGTACACGCTGGGCATGAACAGCAGTTCAACGTGCACGAAGCCTTCGCCTTCGCAGGTGTCGCAGCGGCCTTGCGCCACGTTGAACGAAAAGCGGCCCGCCCCATAACGCCGCGACTTGGCGGCACGGGTGTCCGCGAATAGTTTTCGCACGTGGTCGAACAGGCCGGTGTAGGTTGCCAGGTTGGAACGCGGCGTGCGGCCGATGGGCTTCTGGTCCACGTTGACCAGACGCTTGATGGCGTCGGCGCCCGCGTCGATGCGGCCCGTCGTGCGCGGCGGGCCATCCGCCCGCGGCAGATCGCCCTCGGGCTCTTCCGTGACCGGCTCCTGCCCCAGGTGCTCGCCGATCAGTTCGACCAGCGCCTGGCTGACCAGGCTGGACTTGCCCGAACCCGACACCCCCGTCACCGCCGTGAACGCGCCCAGCGGAAAACGCGCGTCGATGCCGTGCAGGTTGTTGCGATGGATGCCGCGCAACGACAGCCACCCGGAGGGCTCGCGCACGGCGGCCCTGGCGGCCGGCGCGGCGTTGAACAGATAGCGCGCCGTCAACGACTCGGGCACCTTCTTCAAGCCTGCCGGCGGCCCGCTGTACAGCACCTGGCCGCCATGCTGACCCGCGCCCGGGCCTACGTCCACCAGCCAGTCGGCGCGGCGCAGGGTGTCCAGATCATGCTCGACGACAAACAGGGTATTGCCCGCGTCTTTCAGTTGGTCCAGCGCGCGATGCAGCGCCTGGCCATCGGCGGGGTGCAAACCGGCCGAGGGTTCGTCCAGCACATACACCACGCCGAACAGATTGGAGCGTATCTGCGTGGCCAGGCGCAGCCGTTGCAGCTCGCCTGGCGACAGCGTCGGCGTGGCGCGGTCCATCGCCAAATATCCCAGGCCCAGCGCCTGCAAGGTGCCAATACGCTCGACCAGGTCATGCGCAATGCGTTGCGCGGCAATGCGCTTTTCCGGTGACAGGTCGGGCGTGCGGCGCACATCGGTGCTGCCCGCGTGCGCCAGGCCGCCCGCCGCGACGCGGCGCG
>NZ_JBLVOL010000022.1:0-25262 GCF_053543755.1 Achromobacter semiaridum
ATCGCGGCATGCGAGTTCTGGTAATCGAAGACGACACCACCCTGGGCCATGCGCTCCAGGAATTCCTGGCCGACCAGGGTTATGCGGTCGACTGGCTGACGGAAGGCGACCGAGTCCTGGGCGCCCTGGCTGGCCAGCCGTATGACCTGATGCTGCTCGACCTGAACCTTCCCGGCATGAGCGGGCTTGATGTGCTGCGGCAATTGCGCCAAGACGGCAATCAGGTTCCGGTCCTGATCCTTACCGCGCGCGACGGCATCGAAGACCGCGTTGCGGGCCTGGATGCCGGCGCCGATGATTACGTCACCAAACCCTTTGAACTGCCCGAGCTGGCGGCGCGCGTGCGTGCCTTCGGCCGGCGGCGCGCGGGGCAGGCACAGCCGCTGATCGAAGTCGGCCCCCTGGTGTTCGACACGGTCGGCCGCGAAGTCCGCGCCAATGGCCAGCGCCTGTCGCTGTCGGTGCGTGAACTTTCCGTGCTTGAAATGTTGATGGCCCGCGTGGGCCGCGTCGTCACCAAGCGGCAAATCGTGAATTCGCTGTCCGCCTGGGACGCCGATTTCAGCGAGAACGCCGTCGAAGTCTATGTGTACCGCCTGCGCAAGCGCCTGGAAGGTACGGGCGCCAGCATCCAGACGGTGCGCGGCTTCGGCTACATGCTGGATGTGGAAGCGGCCTGACGGCCCGGGCGCCGCCGGTATGCGCCGGCTGCGCTTCTGCATGCACCCAAGCGAGGGTATCGCGTCATGATGCACGATCGCACTCCTTCCGCTCCTACGGCGTCCCGCCCCTTGCTCCCCTCCCGCTCGCTTGCCCGGCATCTGGTCATCCGCTTGATGCCGCCCATTCTGCTGCTTGTCCTGCTGGACCTGGCGGCAACCTGGGTGATCACGCACAAGATCGATATGTCGCTGTGGATGCTGGAAGACTTCTTCTGGCTGATGGTGGTGGGGCAGGTGGCGCTGATTGCGCTGTTTACCTGGGTGGTCGTTCAGGGCGTGCGGTCCGGGCTGCGGTCCGTGAACCATCTGTCCGAGGAAATCCGGCAGCGTTCCATCGACGACATGCAGCCGCTTGAGGTCGCGGGCGTGCCGGTCGAAATCGAACCGCTTGTCACGCACACCAACGATCTGCTGCTGCGCCTGGACGCCTCGCTGGCCGCCCAGCGCCGATTCATCGGCCACGCGGCGCACCAGCTGCGCACCCCCTTGTCCGGCTTGCGGCTGGAATCCGAATTGATGTTGGCCCGCCCTCTGCCGGACGACGTGCGGGCGCGCGCCGAACGCATCAAGGCCGTCAGCGACCGCATGATCCGCCTGGGTCAGCAGTTGCTGGTGCTGGCGCGCGCCGACCCCAACGCCCGACCGCAAGACAGTTTTGTACGCATCGACCTGTGTGAATGGGTGCGCGTGCATGGCGCCGAATGGTTTCCCCGGGTGCGCGAGGCGCGCTACGAGCTGGATCTGGTGGCGCCCGACGCGCCTATCTGGATCGACGCTGACCCCTTGCTGCTGGCCGAACTGCTGGGCAACCTGATCGACAATGCGCTGCGCTACGGCAACGAGACCGGTCGCATCACCCTGATCGTGGGCGCCAACCCGCCGTCGCTGACGGTCGAAGACGACGGCCCCGGCATTCCCTCCGAAGAACGCGACCGCGTCTTTGAAGCCTTTTACCGATCGCCCACCGCCACGGCGGGCGGCTCGGGATTGGGCCTGGCCATCGTGCGCGAGATCGCGCACGCGCATGGCGCCTGGTGGAAGCTGACCAGCCGCCCCGACTTCTCCGGAACCCGGCTTTCCGTCGTGTTCCCCGGCCCCCGCAAAGGGGCGCAACTAACTCGTCAAGAACCCACATCATGAGCCAAGCCACGGCGGGTGCCCCCCTTCCCACCGGCCCCCACGCGGGGGGCGTGCATGCACCGTCGTCGCGCGCCGCGCTGATTCTGGGCGCGTTGGGCGTGGTGTATGGCGACATCGGCACCAGCCCGCTATATACGCTGCGCGCCTGCCTGACCGGCCTTAGCGTGCACACCGACCTGGAACCCGCACACTTGCTGGGCGTGCTGTCCATCTTGTTCTGGATGCTGATGGTGGTGGTGTCTTTGAAGTACGTCACGCTGGTCCTGCGCGCCGATAACCGGGGCGAAGGCGGCACGCTGGCACTGTTGGAACTGGCGGTGCGCAACCGCGACGGCAAGATGCGGTGGGTGCTGATCGTGCTGGGTATCTTCGGGGCGGCGCTGTTCTATGGCGACAGCATGATCACGCCTGCCATCTCGGTGCTCTCCGCGCTGGAGGGCATCGGCATCGTGTCCCACACCCTGGACGCGTGGGTCGTGCCCATTGCACTGGTCGTGCTGGTGGGGCTGTTCGCCATCCAGTCGCACGGCACCGGCCTGATGGGCAAGCTCTTTGGCCCTGTGATGCTGGTGTGGTTCGGCACGCTGGCGGCGCTGGGCGGCTGGCAGATCTGGCAGACGCCCGAAGTGCTGGCGGCCTTGAACCCGATGTGGGGCCTGCGCTTCGTCGTTGAATTTCCCTTGATCAGTTTTGTGCTGCTGGGCGCCGTGGTGCTGGCGTTGACCGGCGCCGAGGCGCTGTACGCCGACATGGGCCACTTTGGCCGCCCCGCGATTCGCAGCGCGTGGTTCAGCATGGTGTTGCCGGCGTTGACGCTGTGCTACTTCGGCCAGGGTGCGCTGCTGCTGCGCGACCCCGAAGCCATTCGCAATCCGTTCTTCCTGATGGCGCCCGACTGGGGCCTGGTGCCGCTGGTGGCGCTGGCCACCATCGCCACCATCGTCGCGTCCCAAGCGGTTATCTCCGGCGCGTACTCCGTCACGCGCCAGGCGGTGCAGCTGGGCTTCTGGCCGCGCATGCAGATCCTACATACCTCGGCCGTGGAAAAGGGCCAGATCTATCTGCCGCAGGTCAACGCGCTGCTGCTGTGCGCCGTGCTGGTGCTGGTGCTGCTGTTCCGCAATTCCGACAACCTGGCCGCCGCCTATGGGTTCGCGGTGACGGGCACGATGCTGACCACCTCGGTGCTGGCGTTTGCCGTCTTGCCGCGCGGGTCCACGGGTCTGAAGCGCATGCTGTGGTTCGGCGTGCTGGGCTTTTTGCTGCTGTTCGACGTGCTGCTGTTTTCGGCCAACGTGTTCAAGATCCACGAGGGGGGCTGGCTGCCCCTGCTGGTCGCCATCGTCGTGTTCACGCTGATGATGACGTGGCGCCGTGGCCGTCGCCTGCTGTCCGACATGCAGCAGCGCGACCGCCAGCCGCTCAAGGAATTCATGGAGCAGCTGGAACAATATCCGCCGTCGCGGGTGCCGGGCACGGCCATCTTCATGACGATGAATTCCGGCAACGTGCCGCCCGCGTTGCTGCATAACCTGAAGCACAACAAGGTGCTGCACGACCACGTGCTGTTCCTGACCATTCTGGTGGCGGACGTGCCCTACATTTCGCCTGAAGAACGTTTCGTGGTGAACAAGCTGTCGGCCTCCAGCTGGACCGCCACCGTGAACTACGGCTTCAAGGAAGACCCCGACGTGCCCGAGGCCTTGCGCCTGGTGGCCGAAGCGTATCCGGAGCTGGACCTGGAGCCGATGCGCACGTCGTACTTCCTGTCGCGCCAGACCGTGGTGGCGGCGCGCAAGCCGGCGCTGTGGCGTTGGCGCCGGGCGGTGTTTTCGTTCATGGCCCGGAACTCCACGCGCAGCACCAAGTTCTTCAAGATCCCGGCCAACCGCGTGGTGGAAATGGGGATGCAGGTCGAGCTTTAGGCCACGACGCGGCGCCATAAAAAAAACCCCTCGGTCATCACACCGAGGGGTTTTTTGTTGCCTGCAAGAATGCTTACTTCTTCTTCGCGGCGTCTTTCAACTGCGGCAGCGACGTGCCGCTGGAAGCCAGCAGGCCGGTCTTCACGTAGGTGAACAGCTTTTCGCGGGTGTCGACGATGTCCAGGTTGCGCATGGTCAGTTGGCCGATGCGGTCCGCCGGCGTGAACGGCGCGTTCTCGACCTTTTCCATCGACAGGCGCTCGGGGGCGTATGTCAGGTTGGCCGATTCCGTGTTCAGCAGCGAATAGTCATTGCCGCGACGCAGTTCGATGGTGACTTCGCCGGTAATGGCGCGGGCAACCCAGCGCTGGGCGGTTTCGCGCAGCATGATGGCTTGCGGGTCGAACCAGCGGCCCTGATACAGCAGGCGGCCCAGCTTGCGGCCGTTTTCGCGGTACTGCTCGATGGTGTCTTCGTTATGAATGCCGGTGACCAGGCGTTCGTAGGCGATGAACAGCAGCGCCAGGCCCGGGGCTTCGTAGATGCCGCGGCTCTTGGCTTCGATGATGCGGTTTTCGATCTGGTCGCTCATGCCCAGGCCGTGGCGGCCGCCGATGCGGTTCGCTTCCAGCAGCAGTTCGACCGGGTCGCTGTATTCCACGCCGTTCAGGGCGACCGGCTGGCCTTCCTCGAAGCGCACGGTGACTTCTTCGGCCTTCACGGCCACGTCGTCGCGCCAGAACGCCACGCCCATGATCGGCTTGACGATGCGGATGCCGGAGTTCAGCTGTTCCAGGTCCTTGGCTTCGTGGGTGGCGCCCAGCAGGTTGGAGTCCGTCGAGTAGGCTTTTTCGGCCGACATCTTGTAGTCGAAACCGGCTTGGCGCATGTATTCGGACATTTCCGAACGGCCGCCCAGCTCGTCGATGAAGCGCTGGTCCAGCCAGGGCTTGTAGATCTTCAGGTCGGGGTTGGTCAACAGGCCGTAGCGGTAGAAACGCTCGATGTCGTTGCCCTTGAACGTGCTGCCGTCGCCCCAGATGTTGACGTCGTCTTCTTTCATGGCGGCCACCAGCATGGTGCCGGTGACGGCGCGGCCGATGGGCGTCGTGTTGAAGTACGTGATGCCGGCGGTCGAGATATGGAACGCGCCCGATTGCAGGGCGGCGATGCCTTCAGCCACCAACTGCGCGCGGCAGTCGATCAGGCGGGCATTTTCGGCACCGTAGGCCAGGGCCTTGCGGGGAATCTCATCGTAGTCGGACTCGTCCGGCTGGCCCAGGTTTGCCGTGTAGGCGTAGGGGATGGCGCCGTTATTGCGCATCCACAGCAGGGCTGCGCTGGTGTCGAGACCGCCGGAAAAGGCGATGCCGACCTTCTGGCCGGTAGGAAGGTTCGGGAGGATAGTGGTCATTGTTTGAGGTGAGACGCCAACAGGACTTTGACAGCAACGAGCCGCCAAACAAGAAAGGTAGCCGGCATTTTAACTCTTTTGCCCTGGGCGGCCAGACGCGGCACGTTTTTACCGCCCGGCGCATCACGGGGCGGGGGCGAAGAGTTCGGAAAGCTTCAATTGCCGGATCAATTGCGCGGTGGCGGTGGCCAGGCGCGTGGCGGGGCGGTGGCGCGCGCTGGCCAGCACCAGGTTGTTGGTGATGCGCGGCGAGCCGATATCCGATAGGGACAGCGCGTGTTCGGCGGCAGGTCCGCGCGCGGCGGAGCGCGGCAGGATGGCGTACGCGTCGCCTTGCGCCGCCAGTTCCACGATAGTCTGCACGGCGTCGACCTCGGCGGCCACCTTCAGGCGCACGCCTTGCGCGCGGCACACGCTTTCCACCAGGGTCCGGATCGCGTTGGGCAGGCTGGGCAGCACCAGCGGATAGTCGCCCAGCTGCGCGACGGTTACGCGGGCGGGCAGGGGCGGCTGATGGCCGGCGGCAGCGGCCAGCACCAGGTCTTCGCGGAACAGCGATTCATACGCAAGCTGGGGCGAGGGCGCGGGGTCGTAAAGCAGGGCCAGATCGACCCGGCCGGCCAACAGCCATTCCCGGACTTGCGCGCTAAGACCCTCGGCCACCGCAATGGACGCCTCGGGAAACCCACGCCGGAATGCCTGCACCAGCGGCGGCGTCAGCACGCGCGCAATGCGCGGTGGCAGGCCTACCACCACCTTGCCGGTTGGCGTGGCGCGCAGCGTTTGCAGGTCTTCCTTGGCGCGTTCGGCCAGCGTCAGCAGCGCGCGCGCATGTTCCAGAAAGCGCAGCCCGGCCTCGGTCGGTTCGGCACCGCGCCCGTTGCGATAGAGCAGGTGTTGGCCAAGCTCCAGCTCCAGCAAGCGTACCTGCCGGCTGAGGGTGGGCTGGGCGACGTCCAGCAACTCGGCCGCGCGCGAAAAGCTGCGCCGCTCGGCCACGCTGACGAAGTATTCGATCTGCTTTAAATCCACGATGCGCCCGCGCTGTTATCTGTATTTTCTATATCTGAAATCAAAGATATAGCATTGTTAGGCGGCTCGCAATCCGCGACGATGTCGTTTTCCCCAGCAGGAACCGACTGTGCCTGATTGCCGCCCACCGCTTGCGTCCCCGTCCCGTCCGCGCCATGCCCTGCCGCCCGGTGCGTGCGATGCGCATTGCCATGTTTTCGGGCCCAGCGACGCGTTTCCCTATGCCGAGGGCCGTTCCTATACGCCGCCCGATGCGCCCTATGCCGCCATGGCCGCGCTGCATGCGCACCTGGGCATCGAGCGCGCGGTGGTGGTGCAGGCCAATTGCCACGGCTCGGACCATAGCGCGCTGTTGGACGCATTGGCGCAAAGCGGTGGGCGCTATCGCGGCGTGGCGTTGCTGGGGGCGGATGCCACGGCGGCGCGCGTCCGGCAACTGCACGACGGCGGCGTGCGCGCCGCGCGCTTCAACTTCGTGCCGCATCTGGGCGGCGCGCCTGATCCGGCCGTGTTCGACCACGTGGTGGCGCTGATTGCGCCGCTGGGCTGGCATCTGTGCCTGCACGTGGACGGCGCGATGCTGCCCGAACTGCTGCCGCGCCTGCTGGCGTTGCCCGTGCCGTTCGTGGTGGATCACATGGGCCGCTTGAAGGCGGCCGACGGCCTGGATTCCCCCGCGATGCGCGCATTGCTGTCATTGGCCGATGTGCCGCAGGCCTGGGTCAAGGTGTCGGGCATCGACCGCATCGCGTCGGGCAAGCGCCCGTTCTCCGAAGGCATACCCTTTGTGCAGTCGCTGGTGCAGGCCATGCCGGATCGCTGCCTGTGGGGCACCGACTGGCCGCATCCCAACGTGGCGGGCGATATGCCCGATGACGGCGAACTGGTGGATACCTTCTTTCAGGCCTGCCCCGATGCCGCCATGCGCCAGCAGGTGCTGGTGGACAACCCCGCAAGACTGTACGGATTCGCGTAGGCATCCGACGTTGCGCGTCGGCTAAAAAAATTCGATTCAACGAGGAGACACCATGTTCAAGAAATTACTTTCGGCCACCGTGCTGAGTTTGTCCGCTTTCGGTGCGGCGCATGCCGACGGCCCGGTGCGCCTGATCATCGCGTTCCCGCCCGGCGGGCCGGTGGATCTGGTCGGGCGCGTGCTGGCCGAACAGCTGGGCAAAGAGCTCAAGCAGAACGTCATCGTCGAGAACAAGGCGGGCGCCAACGGCAACATCGCGGCGGCCTATGTAGCCAAGGCGCCGGGCGATGGCTCGGTGCTGTTCCTGACCAGCGTGGGCGCGGTGGCCATCAGCCCGGCGCTGTACAAAGACCTGCCGTATGACCCGGTGCGCGATTTTGCGCCGGTGTCCAAGGTAGTCAACAACGCCACGGTGTTCGTGGTGAACCCGTCCAACCCGGCTGGCGACGCGGCGGACTTCGTGAAGAAGTCGCAGGCGGCGTCGCAATCCGTGGCGATCGGCTCGTCGGGCATCGGCAGCATTCCGCACCTGACGATGGAAATGTTTGCCGACGCCAGCAAGGCCAACGTGCTGCATGTGCCGTACAAGGGCGCCGCGCCGGTCATCAACGATGTGATGGGCAACCAGGTGTCGGGCTTCTTCGGCGACGTGCCCGGCCTGATCGGCCATATCCAGGGCGGCAAGCTCAAGGCGCTGGGCATCGCCGCGCCCACGCGCCACCCGCTGCTGCCCGACGTGAAGACCTTGGCCGAACAAGGCATTGCCGGCGTGGAATCGAATAACTGGTACGGCATCGTCGCGCCTGTCTCCACGCCCGCCGCCACCATCGACAAGCTGAATCAGGCCGTGCGCGCCGCTTTGGGCAATGAAGCCGTACGCGCCAAGCTGGAGAAGTTCGGCGCGCAGGCAGCGCCCAGCTCGCCGCAGGAACTGGCCGCGCTGATCGCGTCCGACCGCGACAAGTGGACCGCGCTGATCCAGCGCAAGAACATCCGTCCGGAGTAAGCATGAGCGCCAGCCGAGTCACGCCCGTCGTACCGGGCACCCGCCAGGAACTGGCCGCGATCGAGGCACGCATCAGCGCCGCGCGCGGTCGCATTTCGCCGCTGTACCAGGTGCTGCTGAACAGCCCCGCCGTGGTGGATGGCTGGGAGGCCATGCTGACCGCGATCCGCCAGAAGACGTCGTTGTCGCCGCGCCTGCGCGAACTCATCATCTTGCGCGTGGCGACCTTGAACAATGCGCCTTATGAATTTGATGCGCATGTGCCGCATGCCCTGGCGGGTGGCATGCCGCAGGAAGTGATCGACGCCTTGCGGTCCAACCCGGCGCCTGAAGCCGTGCAAGGGCTGGCCCCCGGCGAAGCCGAGGTGCTGGCGTTGACCGACGCCATGACGCGCGACATCGAGGTGCCCGACGCCGTGTTCGCGCCCGTGCGCGCACGCTACGATGACACGCAATTGGTCGAACTGGCCGCCACCGTGGGCGCCTACAACATGGTGTCGCGCTTTCTGGTGGCGCTACGCGTCGGACATTGAAGGAGATGACAGTGCAGGAATCCGTATTGCTGGTGTCGCTGGGCGAACGCTTTGACAACGACCGCGCGGCCGACATGGCAGAGCGTCTGACGGCCGGGCTGGACAAGGTTCAGGTCAGCGCGTTTGCCGCGGTTGAAGAGCCGGACACGTATGTGTACCTGCGCGGCACGAGCCACGCGTTGGCTGAAATCCAGGCGCGTCTGGCCGAGAGCTTTCCTGGCGCCCGCGCCCGCGTGTTGCATCAAACGCTGGACCTGCCGGGGGCTTCGGCGGGCCAGGACGCGCCATGGCACTACATCGTTGAAACCGATGTGCTGCCCGAGGCCGAGCAAGACCTGAACGCCTGGTATGACCAGGAACATCTGCCGGGGCTGGCGTCCGTGCCCGGCACGGTGCGCGCGATGCGCTTTGAGTGTCGCGATGAATCGCCGCGATACCTGGCCTGCTACGACCTGCACACCCGCGAAACCTTCGGCAGCCCGCCGTGGTTGGCCGTGCGCGCTACCGACTGGAGCAGCCGCGTGCGGCCCTCGTTTCGCAACACCCGCCGCACGATGTTTAAGAAAATCCTGTGATCGCGCGCCGGTGGCTGGCCGGCAAGGAGGCATGATGACGATGAAGCAACTGCTGACCGGGCTGACGATTACGTGCGCCGTCGCGGCGTCGGCGCCGGTGCTGGCGGATGCGCCCAAGCGCGTCAACGTGCTGGTGGGCAACGGCGCCTCGATCGAAGTGCTGGACCAGGGGCAGGGCCCCGCGCTGGTGCTGCTGCCATCCAGGGGGCGCGGCGCGCAGGATTTCGACGAACTGGCCGAACGCTTCGTGCAAGCCGGCTATCGCGTGCTGCGTCCGCAGCCACGCGGCATCGGCGGTAGTACCGGGCCGATGTCGGGCATCACGCTGCATGATCTGGCGGACGACCAGGCCGCCGTGATCCGCAACGTGGCTCGCCAGCCGGTCGTGATGGTGGGCCATGCATTTGGCAACTGGGTGGCGCGCGCCACCGGCGTCGACCACCCCGAGCTCGTGCGCGGCGTGGTGATCGTGGCGGCCGCGGCCAAGCAATATCCCAAGGGCCTGAGCGAACACGTGGACCGCAGCGCCGAACTGTCCTTGCCCGATGCCGAACGCTTGAAGTCGATCCAGTACGCGTTCTTTGCGCCCGGCAACGACGCGCGCGTCTGGTTGCACGGCTGGTACCCGGACGTCAGCGAAAGCCAGCGCCTGGCCGGCAAGGCCACGCGCCAGTCTGATTGGTGGTCGGGCGGAGCCAAGCCCTTGCTGGACTTGCAAGCGGAACTGGATCTGTTCAAGCCGCCCGCCACGCGCAACGAAATCCGTGATGAATTCGGTGACCGCGTGTCCGTTGTCGTGATCCCCGGCGCGGGACACGCGTTGGTGCCCGAAAAGCCGCAGGCGGTCGTGGACGCCATCGCGGCGTGGGAACGTACGCTGCGTTGATTGCGGTGTATTGAATGCTGCACGGGCCGGTCGCAGTACCCAGGCCGTACCCAAGCCGTACACAAGCCGTACACAAGCATTCGAAGCAGCCCCAATGAAAAGGCCTGGATATCCCAAGATATCCAGGCCTTTTGCGCTTCCGGCAAGCTTAGTTGATCTGGCCCAGCAGCAGGAATTCCATCAATGCCTTTTGCACGTGCAGGCGGTTTTCGGCTTCGTCCCAGACCACGCTTTGCGGCCCGTCGATGACTTCGCCGGTGACCTCTTCGCCACGGTGGGCGGGCAGGCAGTGCATGAAGACGGCTTCGGGGTCGGCGGCGGCCATCATTTCGGCGTCAACGCACCAGTCGGCAAACGCCGCGCGGCGCTCTTCGTTCTCGGCTTCGTAGCCCATGCTGGTCCACACGTCGGTGGTGACCAGGTGCGCGCCCTGGCACGCCTGCATGGGGTCCTTGAATTGGCGCAGCACCTTGTCCGACGGCGAGCCGATGCGCGACGCTTCAAGTTCGTAGCCGGCGGGCGTGGACACGTGCAGCGTGAAGCCCAGCATTTCGGCCGCGTGCAGCCACGTGTACGCCATGTTGTTGGCGTCGCCCACCCAGGCCACTGTCTTGCCCGCGATGGGGCCGCGATGTTCGATGTAGGTGAAGATGTCGGCCAGGATCTGGCAGGGGTGGAATTCGTTGGTCAGGCCGTTGATGACCGGCACGCGCGAATGCGACGCAAAGCGCTCGATGCGGGTCTGCTCGAATGTACGGATCATGACGATGTCGACCATGCGCGAAATGACGCGCGCGGTGTCTTCGATGGGCTCGGAGCGGCCCAGCTGCGAATCGTTGGAGGTCAGGTTGATGACCGAGCCGCCCATCTGGTACATGCCGGCCTCGAACGAGACGCGGGTGCGGGTGCTGGCCTTTTCAAACACCATTGCCAGCGTGCGGTCGTGCAGCGGCATATGGGGTTCGTAGCGCTTGAACTTTTCCTTGATCAGGCGCGCGCGGTCCAGTACGTAAGCGATTTCAGCGGATGAGAAATCCTTGAACTGGAGAAAATGCCGCAACGGGCCGTTTTGAGTCGTGGGAGGAGTCATGGTGTTGTCGCAGGTCATTGAGCCCGGCCGGGCTGGTGGCCCGGGCGGTACGTTGATTATGGTTTTTCGGACAGGAAGCGTTGGATAAGCGGGACCAGGGTGGCGACGATCTGGTCCGCCTCTTGTTGGGTAAGGATCAGGGGCGGCAGCATGCGGATGACTCGGTCGCGCGTGACGTTGATGAGCAGGCCGGCCTCAAGGGCGTGCCGCACCAGCACGCCGCAGGGGCGCGCCAGTTCTATTCCCAGCATCAGGCCACGGCCGCGCACTTCGGTAACGCCCGCCGTGTCTGCCAGGGCTTGCGCCAGGGCGTCCTTCAGGTAGGTGCCCACCGCGTGGGCGTTGTCCAGCAGCTTGTCGTCTTCCAGCGTGTCCAGCACGGCCAGCCCGGCGGCGCAGACCAGCGGCCCGCCGCCGAACGTGGTGCCGTGGCTGCCGGGCGTGAACACCCCGGCGGCTGGCCCTGCGGCCAGCATGGCGCCAATTGGCACGCCGCCCGCCAGCCCCTTGGCCAGCGTCATGACGTCAGGCTTGATGTCGGCCCATTGATGCGCGAACCACTTGCCGGTGCGGCCGATGCCGGACTGCACTTCGTCAATCATCAGCAACCAGCCGCGCTCGGTGCACAGGGCGCGCACCGCTTGCAGGTACGAGATGTCGGATGGGCGGATGCCGCCTTCGCCTTGCAGCACTTCAAGCAGCACGGCGGTGGTGCGCGGTTCGGCGTCGCCGGCGGCGCGCACGGCGTCCAGGTCGTTGTAGGGCACCTGGATGAAGCCGCTGGGCAGCGGGTCGAAGCCCTTGCGCGCCTTGTCGCTGCCCGTGGCCGCCAGCGTGGCCAGCGTGCGGCCATGCCAGGACGAATCCATGGTGATGATGTGGGCGTGTTTGTTGCCGCGCTGGTAGGCGTAGTAGCGGGCCAGCTTGATGGCCGCCTCGTTCGCTTCCGAGCCGCTGTTGCAAAACAGCGCTTCCTGCATGCCGGACAGGGCCGTCAGGCGGGCGGCCAGGGCAGCTTGCTGCGGAATGTCGTAAATGTTCGATGTGTGGATGACGCGGGCCGCCTGCTCGCTGATGGCCGCCACCAATTTCGGATGGGCGTGCCCCAGGCACGACACGCCGATGCCGGCCAGTGCGTCCAGGTACTTGCGCCCTTGGGCATCCCACAACCATACGCCCTGGCCGTGCGTGAACGCGACCGGCAGGCGGGCATAGATATTGGCCAGAGGCGAGGTCATTGCGGATCCTCCTGGGGGATTACCAAAAAGCCGCCTTCAAAAAGCCGCCTTCAATTCGATGGACCCCGGGCGTAAACAGGGCGGAATCGGCTTTTGGAAGAGGGCAAAGGATCAATCATATACAATTCGCGGCGCAGGGCGCATGTTTGATCACGCCGAAGATCCGGCTTTCGTGAAAGGCGCGCTGTAGTGAAGAACTCATGGCAACTCGCGTCAGACAATTCGTAATTCATGGCGTTACCGAAAGCGGTAGCCGATTCCGCCCCAGCGATTGGGCGGAGCGGCTCGCTGGCGTAATGGCACAGTTCCGGCCCGCCGGCTGTGCTGGTAACCACCTCACTTATTCGCCCTATGTGCTGCCTGTCGTGATCGACGGCGTGCGCGGAATCGTGGTCGACCTGCGTTTGCGCGACCTGGAACCGCTGGCGTACAAGTTCGTGGTGGATTTCGCTCGCGACAACAACCTCAAGACGGAAGAACGCGAAATTTAAGTCCCCGAACGAAAAGCGCCCTGACCGGGCGCTTTTCTCATTCGTGCGGGACCGGCACGCCCAACGGGCGGGCCAACGCCTACGCCGCGCTTGCGCGCTGCGGGCAGCCGGATCGCTCAGGTGCCGTAGCGGTCAAGAATCTTGCGGATGTCGCGCACACCTGAACCGTCCGTACTGAGCAGCGCGCGCGCCGTCACGGATTCCAGGTGGTGTTCAAGCAGATGCAGGACGTGCTTTTCGTCGCGCGCGCGCAGCCCTTCCACTATGTCCATGTGTTCGCTGACCGCGCATTCGCTGGAATGCGGTCGCCCGTAAAGCGCCAGGATCAGCGAACAGCGCGACACGATCTCGTTCACGTAGCGGGCATAGACCGCGTTGCCGGATAGCTCGGCCATCAGGATGTGGAATTCGCCCGACAGCCGGATGGATTCATTCGTGCTGTTGCGCTTGCGGGCCGCTTCCTCTTCTTCGACATGACGCGCCAGGCGCGTCAGCCCGGCTTCGGTGATGTGTTGCAGCAGCCGGCGGGCCACGTCGCGTTCCAGGCAGCGCCGGGCCTCGAAGATATCGTGCGCTTCTTCCAGGCTGGGGCGCGCCACCGCCGCGCCGCGATTGGGGCGCAGATCGACCAGCCCTTCGCTGAACAGCCGCGTCAACACGCCGCGCACAATTGTGCGGCTGACCCCGAAACGCTCTCCGATAATGTCTTCGGGCAGCTTGTCGCCCGGCAGCAAGGCCTGCTCGATAATGGCGCGGCGCAAATTTATGTATACGATTTCGCTGCGGTTTACGTCTTTCTTGGGGGGCTCGTTGGCCGGCGGCGCGAGAGGTTTCATCGTCTTCTTTGGCTCCTGGGCGTGCGCGTTTTCATTGTATTGGGATAGGCCGCGGCACCTGCCGCCGCTGCGCACTGCGGGTGTGGGCAAGCATACTACAACGCCCGCTAAGGGTTAGCGATAGCTTGAAGCCAAACTTCAAGCGCGTACATTGTCGGCATAAATCGTATACAAACATTTATACAAAATGGCCAGCATATCGGCGTTTGGCGAAATCTGTTTGTATACATACCGACCGAGATCCGCTTCATGCCCGCCAAGCCTGCCTTGCCCGACGTTCTTGCCACCGACCGGCCCACCTTCACCCCTTACCGCCTGCTGGTGGTCAACGGCAACACCACGTCCAACCTGACCCTTAGCCTGGCCGCCCAGGCGCGCACGTTTTTCGATGGCGCCGCCCACATCCACGCCGTCACCGCCGTGTTTGGACCCGCCTATATCGCCAGTCGAGTCGAAGCCGTCGTGGCCGCGCACGCCGTGCTGGAAACGGTGGAGCAGGAAGTGGCCCGGGCGGAAGCGCCGTTCGATGCCTGCCTGTTGGCCTGTTTCGGCGAACCCGGCATCGGCGCGGTGCGCGAATGCCTGTCCGTGCCCGTCGTGGGCATGGCCGAAGCGTCGATCATGGCCGCCATGCAGCGCGGCGACCGCTACGCCATCGTCACGGTGGGGCAGCGCTGGCCCGGCATGTTGCGCGAACAGATCCGCCAGTTGGGGCTGGACACCCGCTGCGCGGCCATCATCGCCTTGCCCGGCAATGCGCTGGATTACGTGTCGCGCTCGCCCGAATCGGCCGCCCAGGTCAGCCAAGCGCTGGACGCCGCCGTGGCGCAGGGCGCCGACGTGGTCATCGTGGCGGGAGCCGCGCTGGCCGGTTACCTGCCGGTGCTGCCGCGCCGACCCGTCGTTCCGATCATCGATTCCTATCGCGCCGCGCTGGCCCAAATGCTGGCGCTGGCTTCGCTGGACCGCGCGCAGCGTTTGTGCGCATTGACCTGACCCGCCGGGTCTGATCGCCATGCTTACCGCGCCGGGCCCGACCCGGCGACATCAAACCGGGTATCAGCCCGATAGACAAGGGAGAGTTGCAGCCATGAAGACGTTGCTTAAATGGACCGCCGGCGCGGTGATCGCGCTGTCGGCCATCACGGGGGCTTCGGCCGCCAACACGCTCAAGTGGGGCGCCGCGCGGGACCTGGATTCGCTGGACCCGTATTCCTACGGCAGCACCTTCAACCTGGCGTTCCTGAACCATGTGTACGAAGCGTTGATCCGCTACGACGACAAGTTCAACATCACGCCCGCGCTGGCCGAATCCTGGGAAGCCGTGTCGCCCACGGTGCTGCGCTTCAAACTGCGCCCGGGCGTCAAGTTTCACAACGGCGCGCCCTTTTCGGCGGACGACGTCGTGGCTTCGCTGACCCGCGTGTCGGACGAGGCCTCGCCGCTAAAGGGCAACCTGCCGGCGTTCAAGGCCGTGCGTCGTGTTGACGACCTGACCGTTGACATTGAAATGACGCATCCGTACCCGTTGATGCTCAATGACCTGACCAACATCTTCATCTTCAACCGCCAGTGGCTGGTCGATCACAACAGCACGCGTCCGACCGATGCCGCCAAGAAGATCGAAGGCTACGCCACGCACAACGCCAACGGCACAGGCCCCTTCAAGGTGGAGTCGTACCGGCCCGATACCCGCACCGTCCTGGTGGTGAACAAAGACTGGTGGGACAAGCCCCGCCACAATCTGGACCGCATCGAATTCACGCCCATCGCGTCGGCGCCCACGCGCGTGGCAGCGCTGCTTTCCGGCGACATCAACTTCACCGAGAACGCGCCGCTGCAAGACCTGGACCGCCTGCGCGCCGCGTCCAACGTGAAGGTGCTGGCGGCGACGGAATTGCGCACGCTGTACTTCGGCATGAACCTGGGCGACAAGCTGGTCGGTTCGAACATCACCGACAAGAACCCGCTGAAAGACCTGCGCGTGCGCCAGGCGCTGTATATGGCGCTGTCGCCCGACCTGCTGCAAAAGCGCGTCATGCGCGGCCTGTCGCGCACCACCGGCGCGCTGGTGGCCCCGTCCATCCCCGGCTACGACATCAAGCAGGAAGAGCGCCTGCCGTTCGATGCGGCCAAGGCCAAGAAGTTGTTGGCCGATGCCGGCTACCCCGATGGCTTCACCTTGTCGCTGCTGTGTTCGAACGACATGTTCGTGAACGAAGAAGAACTGTGCCAGGCCGCCGCGTCGATGTGGGCGCGCATCGGTGTCAAGGCGTCGCTGGCCAGCGGGCCGCGTTCGTTGCAGAACCCCAAGCGCTCGCGTGGCGAGTTCGACATCACCATCCACGGCTGGGCCAACGAGCCGCAGATTGATGCGCTGTCGATCCTGCTGCAAGTGATGCATAGCCGCACCGGCCCGGCGGGCGTCTTCAACTGGGGCCAGTGGGGAGACCCGGCGCTGGACGCGAAGATCGACGCGGCTGCCGCCGAGATGGACCGCGACAAGCGCATCAAGATGATGGCCGAGGTGTTGCAGACGCTGCATGACGACGTTCGCTTCCTGCCGCTGCACCAGCAGCCCATGGCCTGGGCCGTGGGCAACAACGTGGGCGACGTGCTGCAAATGCCGGACAACAAGGCGCGGCTGTGGACGGTGCGCATGCAGTAGCACGCGCGGTTCAGGCGGCTGCCGCGCCCCGGTCGGGGGCGGCGGTCGCGACAGTCCGACATCGGGTCTGAAGGAGGCCGCACATGCTGGCATTCATAGTTAGACGGGTCTTTAACGCAGTCGGCGTGATGCTGGCGGTGGCGTTGCTGGCCTTCGTGATATTTCGTTTTGTCGGCGATCCCGTCGACATGATGCTTAACGAGCAGGCTTCGCAAACGCAGCGCGACGAGCTGCGCGAACGCCTGGGCCTGAACGCGTCGGTGGGCATGCAGTTCGTGCACTTCGTCACCAACGCCGCGCAGGGCGAATTCGGCATTTCGTACCGCAACCAGCAGGACGTGTTCGCACTGGTGGCCGAACGTTTCCCCGCCACGTTCGAGCTGGTGATGATGGCCACGCTGCTGTCGCTGGTGATCGGCGTGCCGCTGGGCGTGCTGACGGCCATCTATCGCAAGTCCCGCATGGCGCAGGCCTTGCAGTTCGTGTCCATCCTGGGTATCTCCCTGCCCAGCTTCGTCGTGGGCATCATGCTGATCCTGATTTTTTCGGTGCAGCTAGGCTGGCTGCCGGGCTTCGGGCGCGGCGACACGGTGAAGATCGGCTGGTGGTCAACGGGCTTGCTGACGCCGTCCGGCCGCGCCGCGCTGGTGCTGCCGTCTATCACCCTGGCGCTGTTCCAGATCACGCTGATCATGCGGTTGGTTCGGGCCGAAATGCTGGAAACCCTGCGCACGGAATTCATCAAGTTCGCGCGCGCTCGCGGCCTGCCGGATCGCATCGTGCATTTTCGGCTGGCGCTGCGCAACTGCCTGATGCCGGTCATTACTGTTACCGGCATGCAGATCGGCAACCTGATCGCCTTCGCGTTGATTACCGAAACCGTGTTCCAGTGGCCGGGCATGGGCCTGCTGTTCATCCAATCGGTCATGTTCGTGGACATCCCCGTCATGGCCGCCTATCTGGTGATCGTGTCCTTCATCTTCGTGGCGCTGAACACGTTGGTGGACATGATGTACGGCGTGGTCGATCCGCGCCTGCGCAGCCAGCACGTCAAAGGAGGCGCCAGTGGCCACTAAACCTCTCAATAAACCCCTGACCAAGCCCCTCGCTACGCCGTATTCGGGCGGCGCGCGCAGCCGGCTGTCGCGCTTCTTGCAAAGCGATTTGTGGTGGAGCCTGCGGCACGATTATGTGGCAATGGGCGCGGGCATCGTGCTGTTGGTGGTGGTGTTGCTGGCGGTGTTCGCGCCGTGGATCGCGCCGCAAAATCCTTATGACCTGGCGCAGCTGGATCTGTTGAACGCCGAGCTGCCGCCATTCTGGGTGGAAGGGGCCGACCCGCAGTTCCTGTTGGGCACCGACACGCAGGGCCGCGATGTGTGGTCGGCCATTCTGTATGGCTCGCGCATGTCGCTGGCGATCGGGCTCGCTACGGTGGTGCTGTCGCTGGCCATCGGCTTGCTCGTGGGCCTGGCGGCCGGCTATTTCGGCGGCTGGGTGGATAACGCCCTGATGCGCGTGGGCGACACGCTGCTCAGCATCCCCACCATCCTGGTTGCCATCCTGGTGACGGCGGTGTTCCGGCAATTGCTGCCCCCAGGCCTGCGCGAAACCTTGTCGGCCGTGATCCTGATCCTGGCCATCTCCATGACCAACTGGGTGCAGTACGCGCGCACCGTGCGGGCGTCGGCGCTGGTCGAGCGTGGCAAGGAATACGTGCAGGCGGCGCGGCTGATCCGGGTC
The DNA here is from genome assembly GCF_053543755.1 of Achromobacter semiaridum. Lineage (NCBI taxonomy): Bacteria > Pseudomonadati > Pseudomonadota > Betaproteobacteria > Burkholderiales > Alcaligenaceae > Achromobacter > Achromobacter semiaridum. Next base: position 18,276 of record NZ_JBLVOL010000022.1, read on the forward strand.
AGCTCACTGCGCATCATGCTGACGCACATTCTGCCCAACACGCTAACCCCCGTAATGGTGACGGCCACGCTGAACCTGGGGCTGGCCGTGCTGATCGAGGCCACGCTGAGCTTTTTGGGCGTGGGCATGCCGCCCACCGAACCGTCGCTGGGCACGCTGATCCGGCTGGGCAACCAGTTCCTGTTTTCGGGGCAGTGGTGGGTGGTGGTGTTTCCCGCGCTGTATCTGAGCCTGATCGTGCTGGTGGTGAACCTGCTGGGCGATTGGCTGCGCGATGCGCTCAACCCCCGTCTGCGCTGACGGCGCAATCTTCAATAGAGGTCAAGCATGGAAAACGCAACGTTGTACACCCACGTTCGCCCGGCGGGTGGCGAGCCCACCACGGTGCTGGTCAAAGACGGCCGCATCCACGCGCTGGGGGGCGAGGCGCCCGCGGGCGTGCCGGTGGTGGACGGGGGTGGCGCGCTGATGCTGCCGGGGCTGATCGACGCCCACGCGCACCTGGACAAGACGATGTACGGCATGCCCTGGTATCGCAACGAGGTCGGCCCGCGCCTGATCGACAAGATCGAGAACGAGCGCGCCGAAAAGAAACGCCTGGGCATCGACCCGTATCGGCAATCGGCGCGGCAGCTGGTGATGTCGATTGCCGACGGCACCAGCCACATCCGCACCCATGTGGACGTGGACACGGACATCGGCCTGGGCGCCATCGAAGGCGTGATGCGCGCGCGCGAGCAATACCGCGACCAGATCGACGTGGAACTGGTGGCCTTTCCGCAAAGCGGGCTGCTGATCCGGCCCGGCACGCTGGAGCTGATGGACGAGGCGCTGCGCATGGGCGCGGAGGTGGTGGGCGGGCTGGACCCGGCCGGCATGGACCGCGATCCCAAGGGCCACCTGGACGCCATCTTCGGGCTGGCCGACAAGCATGGCAAGCCGATCGACATCCACCTGCACGAGGCCGGCGAGCTGGGCGCGTTTTCGATGCAGATGACGATCGATCGCGTGTTGGCGCTGGGCATGCAGGGCAAGGTCACCTTATCGCATTCGTTCTGCCTGGGCATGCCCGATACGCAGGCGGTGCAAGCACTGACGGAAGGGCTGCTTGCCGCCGGCATCCACATCATGACCACCGGGTCCGCGTCGCGGCCGGTGCCCAACGTGGCGCGGCTGCGCCAGGCCGGCGTCACCGTCTGTACCGGCAACGATGGCATGCGCGATACCTGGGGCCCCTACGGCAAGCCCGACATGCTGGAACGCACCATGCTGGTGGGCCTGCGCAACAACTTCCGGCGCGACGACGAACTGGCGATGGCGCTGGACGTGGCCACATACGGCAATGCGCGCGTGATGCAGTTGCAGGACTATGGCCTGGCGCCGGGCTGCCACGCCGACTTTGTGCTGGTGGATGCCGAGACCGTGGCCGAGGCCATCGTGGCCCGGCCCGTACGCCAGTTGGTCGTCAAGCGCGGCAACGTGGTGGCGCGGGACGGGCGTGCCTTGGCGAGCGCGCCGTGACGCCCGCGATGATGCCCAACATGGAAGGCCCGATCCTCCTCACCGCGCGCTGGGTGGTGGGCCATGAAAACGGCCGTCACTGCCTCTACGAGAACGGCGAAGTCGTGTTCGATGGCGACCGCATCGTGTACGTGGGCCATCGCTATCCGGGCACCGTTGCGCGCCGCCACGACTACGGCCGCGCGGTGATCGGCCCCGGCTTCGTGGACCTGGATGCCTTGTCGGACCTGGACACGACCATCCTGGGTTTCGACAATTCGCCCGCCTGGCGCAAGGGCCGCATCTGGCCCGAGACGTACATGCACAAGGGCCCGTACGAGATGTACACGCCCGCCGAACTGGCCTTTCAAAAGCGCTACGCCTTTGCGCAGCTGATCCGCAACGGCATCACCACCGCCTTGCCGATTGCGTCGCTGTTCTACCGCGTGTGGGGCGAAACCCACGACGAATTCCTGTCGGCCGCGAACGCGGCGGGCGAACTGGGCCTGCGCGTGTATCTGGGGCCCGCCTACCGCAGCGGTCATACCTATGTGGACGCAGACGGCAAGATCCGCTGCCATTACGACGAGGCGCGCGGCATGGCGGGACTGGCCGACGCCGTCGCGTTCTGCGATGAGATCGACGGCCGTCACAACGGCCGGGTGCGCGCCATGTTGGCGCCTGATCGCATCGAAACCTGCACGCCGGATCTGCTGCGTGCCTCGGCCCAGGCCGCGCACGAACGCGATATCCCCATCCGGCTGCATTGCTGCCAGTCACGCCTGGAATACGACCTGGTGCTGGAACAGCACGGCATGAGCCCGCCGGAATGGCTGCAAAGCCTGGGCTTTCTGTCGCCGCGCGCCTTGCTGCCGCATGGCACCTATGTGTCCGGTTCGCGCCACATCGCTCGCCCGGGGCATGACCTGGACATCATCCGCGATGCCGGCGCCAGCATCGTGCACTGTCCGCTGGTGTCGGCGCGGCACGGCGCCACGCTGGACTCGTTTGCGCGCTATCGCAAGCTGGGCATCAATATCGGCATGGGCACCGACACCTGGCCGCCGGACATGGTGCAGAACATGCAGGTGGGCTTGCTGCTGTGCCGCGTGGTCGAAGGGTCCACGGAGGCCGTGCGCGCCGAAGACTATTACGACGCGGCCACCGTCGGCGGCGCGGATGCCCTGGGCCGCCCGGATCTGGGCCGCCTGGCCGTGGGCGCCAAGGCGGACATCGTCGTCTTCGATTTTTCGCACGACCGCAACGGCCAGATGATCGATCCGATCCAGACGCTGATGATCAGCGGCAGCGGCCGCGACGTGTCGCAAGTCATCATTGACGGGCGTTTCGTCATGGTGGACGGACGCATCCCCGGTTTTGATGCCCGCCTGGCGCAAGAGCAGGCGCAGCGGCAATTCGATGGCCTGGTTGCGCGCTACCCCGACCGTACCTGGGGCCATCCCCCGGTGCAGCAGATTTTCTCTTCCAGCTATCCGCGTCCCACAAGGAGCAGGAGCCCGTCATGATCGCAATCGACCTTAACGCCGCGCCGGCCGGCGTGCCGACCCTGTCGGTGCGTGGCCTGTCGGTGGAATTTCCCACGCGCCACGGCACGCTGGTGGCCACGCGCGACATCAGCTTTGACATTCAGCCGGGCGAAATTCTGGGCATGGTGGGCGAGTCCGGCGCGGGCAAGTCCTTGACCGGCATGGCGGTGATCGGCCTGCTGGAGCCGCCCGGCCGCCTGGGCGCAGGGGAAATCCTGTTGGCGGGCAAGCGCATCGACAACCTGCCGCCCAAGGCGCGGCAGCGTTTGCGCGGCAAAGAGATCGGCGCGATTTTCCAAGACCCGCTGACCAGCCTGCACCCGCTGTTCACGGTGGGTGATCAACTGGTTGAAACCATCCGCCACCACGACAAGGCGTCGGCCCCGGCCGCCCGCGCTCGCGCGCTGGAGCTGCTGCTGGCGGTGGGCATCCCGGCGGCCGACAAACGCATCGATCACTATCCGCATCAGTTCTCGGGCGGCATGCGCCAGCGCGTGGTGATTGCGCTGGCCCTGGCCGCGCGCCCCAAGCTCATCATCGCGGATGAACCGACCACCGCGCTTGATGTCTCGGTGCAGGCGCAGATCACCGCGCTGCTGCGCCGGCTATGCCGCGAGCAGGGTACGGCCGTGCTGCTGGTTACGCACGACATGGGCGTGATTGCTGAAACCGCCGACCGCGTGGCGGTGATGTATGCCGGCCGCATTGTCGAGATCGGGCCGGTGCTGGACGTGCTGCGTCGGCCGGGGCACCCCTATACCCAGGGCTTGATGAACGCCATTCCGGGCCTGCGCCATCGCGCCGCTCGCTTGAATCAGATCGACGGCGCCATGCCGCGCCTGCACGCCATGCCCGATGGCTGTGCCTTTCACCCGCGTTGTGCGCTGGCCGGTCCACGCTGCGCCCAAACCCGGCCGCCCTTGGCCGCCTCGCCCTCGGGCGCCACGGTCAGCGCGTGCTGGCTGCATCAGGAAGGAGTAGCCCATGCCGCGTAACGATGATGTGCTGTTGCGGGCCGACGACCTGGCCTGCTGGTTTGACGTATCGCCGCCCTGGCTGGAACGCACGTTGTCGCGCCAGCCCATGCAGACGCTGAAAGCGGTGGATGGCGTGTCGCTGGCCGTGCCGCGCGGCTCGACCTTGAGCATCGTCGGGGAATCGGGCTGCGGCAAATCCACCTTGGCCAAGCTGCTGGTCGGCTTGGTGGCGCCCACGCGCGGCACGCTGCAATACGGCCGCAACCGGACGGGCGGCGTGCTGTATCCGCAAATGATTTTTCAGGACCCCTACGCCAGCCTGAACCCGCGGTGGCGCGTCGGCAACATCGTGGCCGAGCCGATCATCACCCTGGGCCTGCGCCAGAGCCTTCCCGACACGCGCCGCCGCGTGGACGAATTGCTGGAGCTGGTGGGCCTGTCCGCCAGTGACGCCAGCCGTTTTCCGCACGAATTCTCGGGCGGGCAGCGCCAACGCATTTCAATTGCGCGCGCGTTGGCGACGCAGGCCGAATTCCTGGTGTGCGACGAGCCCACGTCGGCGCTGGACGTGTCGGTGCAGGCGCAGATCCTGAACCTGATGGGCGACCTGCAGAAGGAATTCGGGCTGACGTATGTGTTCATCAGCCACAACCTGTCGGTGGTGCGGCACGTGTCCGACAGCGTGGCGGTGATGTACCTGGGCAGAATCGTGGAGCAGGCGCCGGCCGATCAATTGTTCGAGTCCCCGCAGCACCCCTACACGCGGATGCTGCTGGACACGATTCCCGACCTTGAGAACCCCCGCCGCGACCGCGAACCCATGGGTGGCGAAGTGCCCAACCCGATCCAGCCGCCGTCGGGCTGCACGTTTCACCCGCGTTGCCCCGAGGCGCGCGACGAATGCCGCGACGAAGCGCCGCAGGTCACACATACGGGTGGCATGCAGACGAGTGGCGCGCAGACGGGTGGCGCGCAGACGAATGGAAGGCAATTGCGCTGCCACGCGGTGCGCTGGGAACGCGCGGTGGCGGCTTGAAAAAACCGCCCATCACGCACGCGCGGTGATGGGCGGTGATGGGCCGTAGTTCCGCCGTTTTTACTTCGCGTAGACCAGATCGCGCAGGCCCAGCGACAGGCCCGGCCAGTACGTAATCACCAGCAAGCAGACGATCACCACACCCACGAACGGGATCAGCGGCTTGACGATCCGCTCCAGCGGCAACTTGGCCACCGCGCAAGCGGCGAACAGGTTCACGCCAAACGGCGGGGTGATCATGCCCAGCGCCAGGTTCACCACCATGATGATGCCGAAGTGCACCGGTTCCACGCCAAACTTCAGCGCCACGGGCAGCAGCAACGGGGCCAGCACCACGATGGACGCGGACGTTTCGATGAACATCCCGATCAGGAACAGCGCGGCATTCACGCCCATCAGGAACGAGAACTTCGTTTCGAAAATCTGCGACAGCCACGTGCCCAGCGCGTCCGGGATGCCGGCGCGATTGAGCAGGAAGCTGAACACGCCCGCGTTGGCGATCACGAACATGATCACCGCCGTGGACACCACGGACTTGTGCAGCGTGGCGGACAACTGCTTGAAGCTCAGGCGGCGGTAGATGAACTTGCCGATCACCACCGCGTACATCACGGCCACCACCGACGCTTCGGTCGGCGTGAACACGCCGCCGTAGATGCCGCCCAGGATAATGACGGGCATCAGCAAGGCCAGCCAGGCGCTCTTGAATGCCGGCCACAGCGGCAAGCGACCTTCGCCGTCACGCTTGCCCAGGTTGTTGCGCTTGGCGTAGAACCACACGTAGAACATCAGCGCCAGGCCGATCAGGATGCCGGGCATCACCCCGGCAATGAAGAGTTCGCCCGTCGACGTGTCGGTGGACACGGCGTACAGAATCATCGGGATCGACGGCGGAATGATCACGCCCAATTCCGCCGCGCTGGCCTGTAGCGACGCGGCAAAGGGCGCCGGATAGCCGTGCCGGATCATGGCGGGGATCAGGATGGCGCCCACCGCGAACGTGGTGGCCACGCTGGAGCCGGCCACCGCCGCGAAGATCATGCAGGTCAGCACGCAGGTGCAGGCCAGGCCGCCCTGGATGCCGCCCACCACGCTCTTGGCGAATTCCACCATGCGTTCGGAAATGCCACCGGCTTCCATCAGGTTGCCGGCCAGGATGAAGAAGGGGATGGCGACCAGCGGGTACTTGTCCAGCGCGGCGTACAGCTGCTGGGCAACCACCACCCAGGGCAAGCCGGAGCTGCCGACGCCCGCCAGGCTGGCCAGGCCGATCGACACGGCGACCGGTACGGACAGCCCGAAGAAGATCAGCATCGAGACAATCATTAATTGGGACATGGCGATATCTGCTGCGTAGGTTCGATGGGGGCGGCTTCAGCCTTGTGCGTCGTTGCGCACGGGCACGTCGTCTTCTTCGCCGGCGCACCAGCGGGCCAGCACGGCAATGGCGGCCAGCGTGGCGCCCACGGGAATCGCCAGGTAGATCCAGGAAATCGAGATGTCCAGACTGGGCACCGTCTGGAAGCGCACGCGGTAGGTCATGTTGCCGCCGATCCAGGCCAGAAAGCCCAGGAAGCCGGCGCAGATCAGGCCGATCACGGTTTCCAGCACGCGGCGCTTGGCGCCGCCCAGCAGATTGCGCAGCAGTTCAACGCTGATCATCGCGCCATGGCGAAAGGCCAGCGCCACGCCCAGCAGCACGGTCCAGATCAGGAGGGCGCGGGTCAGCACCTCGCTCCAGTCGGCGGGCGAATGCAGCACGAAGCGGGCAATGACCTGGTAGAAGGCGGCAGCCGCGGCGGCTACCAGCAGAAGTTGGGCAAGAACCGAGACCAGCTTGAACAGGCCGCGGTCGAAAGCGCAGAGCAAACGCATGATGAATCCCGATGGCGTGAAACGCACAGGGTGGAAAACGGCAGGGGGGGGG
>NZ_JBLVOL010000022.1:25302-31373 GCF_053543755.1 Achromobacter semiaridum
GGCGCGGCGCCCGCACGGGGCGCCCGCCGCTTACTTGGTGTCGCGGATCGAGTCGATCAGCTTCTTGTCGAACTTCTTGTAGTACTCGGGGTAGGCCGGCTCGACAGCGGCGGCAAAGGCGGCGCGGTCCACTTCGGACACCTGCATGCCTTCTTTCTTCAGCTGTTCAACGCCGGTCTTCTCGATGTTGTCCACATAGGCGCGCATGGCCATGGCGGATTCCTTGCCGGCCTTGTCGAAGTTGGCCTTGTCGGCGGCCGACAGGCCTTCATAGACGTTGGCCGACATCAACACCAGCGCCGGGCCGTACACGTGGCCGGTCAGCGACAGGTACTTCTGCATTTGCGACAGTTTGGCCGAGGTGATGACCGACAACGGGTTTTCCTGGCCGTCGATGGTGCCTTGCTGCAAGGCGGTGGCCACTTCGGGCCAGGCCATGGGCGTGGGCAGGATGCCGATCTGGCGGAAAGCCGTGATGTGGATCGGGTTTTCCGTGGTGCGGATCTTCAGGCCCTTGGCGTCGGCCGGCGTCTTGACCGGGCGCACGTTGTTGGTCAGGTGGCGAAAGCCCTGCTCGCCCCAGGCCAGGGCGATGATGCCGCGGCTGGGAAACTTGGCCAGCATGTCCTGGCCGATCTTGCTGTCCAGCACGGCGCGCGCGTGTGGCAGGTCGCGCAGCAGGAAGGGGATATCGAAAACCCCCGTCTCGGGAACAAAGTTCAGGGTGGCGCCGGTCGAAACGATGGCCAGGTCGATGGTGCCGATCTGCAAGCCTTCGATTACTTCGCGTTCGCCGCCCAGCGCGCTGTTGGCGAATTGCTGTACCTTGTATTTGCCGTTCGACGAGGCTTCGATGGACTTGGCCATGGCGTCGGCGCCCGCGCCGTAGTGCGACGAGGTCGACAGGGCGTAGGCCATCTTCAGGGTGGTCTGGGCTGCCGAGGGCAGGGAGGTGGCGGCCGCGCAGGCGGCCAGAATCGTGGCCGCAAGCCAGGATTTACGCATTGTCTTCTCCGGTATTAGGTATCTTTATGGGCGGCGTTGCCGCCCGCCCCGGGATGATATCGGGATTCGGACGGCCAATAAGCGGTTTTTAACATTGATGAATGATGGATTTCCCTGATATGTCACAGGCCAAGCGCCCCGGTTTCTGGTCCACCCTGCGCCTGGGCGCCAGGATGATGATGCGCGACGCCCGGGCGGGCGAACTGCGCTTGTTGGTGCTGGCCTTGGTGGTGGCCGTGGCCGCCGTCACCAGCGTGGGCTTTCTGGCAGACCGCGTCGGCCGGGCGCTGGAACGCGATGCGGGCCAGATGCTGGGCGCCGACCTGGTGCTGGACGCCGACGAGCCCGTGCCTGCCGCGTTTCTGGACCAGGCCCGCGAACGGGGCCTGACCCTGTCCAGCACCTGGCAGTTTCCGTCCATGGTGGGCGCGGGCGACGGCGCCCAACTGGCCGCGCTCAAGGCCGTGGAACCCGGCTACCCGCTACGCGGCGCGTTGCGCGTGGCCGACGCCCCGTTCGCGCCGGACGCGCCCACCCGCGACATCCCGCCCCAGGGCGCGGTGTGGGTAGACGCCCAGTTGCTGTCGCTGTTGAACCTGAAAGTGGGCGACACGCTGAACGTGGGAGACGCCCATCTGCGCGTGGACCGCGTCATCACGTACGAGCCGGATCGCGGCATGCAGTTCGTCAACGTAGCGCCGCGCGTGCTGCTGCGCGCCAGCGACCTGCCCGCCACCGGCCTGATCGCGCCCGGCAGCCGCATCGGCTACGCCATGCTGGTGGCCGGCCAGCCGGACGCCGTGGCGGGGTATGCCACCTGGCTGAACCAGAACCTGAAGCGGGGCCAGAAAGTGGCCACGCTGGAATCGGGCCGGCCCGAAGTGCGCCGCACGCTGGACCGCGCGCAGCGCTTCCTGTCGCTGGTCGCCTTGCTGGCGGTGCTGATTTCCGCCGTGGCGGTCGCGCTGGCGGCCGGCCGCTACATGACGCGGCACCGCGACGGCATCGCCGTCATGCGCTGCCTGGGGGCGGTGCAATCGCAGGTGTCGCGCATGTTGACGCTGGAATTCGCGCTGGTTGGCCTGTTTGCCTCGGCGGCGGGGTGCCTGCTGGGCTTTGCCGTGCACCAGGTGCTGGTGATGCTGCTGGGCTCGCTGATCGATACCCGCCTGCCCGCGCCGTCCGCGATACCCGCGTTGCAAGGGGTGCTGACCGGCCTGTTGCTGCTGCTGGGCTTTGCCTTGCCTGCGTTGGCGCAGCTGCGCCATGTGCCGCCCGCCCGGGTGCTGCGCCGCGACGCGGACACGCTCAGCGCCCGCAGCGCCGTTGGCTACGCGGTGGGGGCGGTCGGCTTCGCCTTGCTGATCTGGTGGTTTGCCGGCGACGCCAAGCTGGGCGCCGTGGTGGCGGGCGGCTTCCTGGGCGCTTTTGCCGTGTTCGCGCTGGTGGCCTGGTTGTGCATCCTGGGCCTGGCGCGCGTGCGCGGCCTGGCATCGGGCCTGCCCGCGTTGCGCTTTGCGCTGGCGGGCGTGGTGCGCCGCCGCGCCGCGACGATCACGCAGGTGTGCGCGCTGGCCGTGGGCTTGATGGCGCTGCTGCTGTTGACCATGACGCGCACCGACCTGATCCAGGGCTGGCAGCGCACGATGCCGGCGGATGCACCCAATCGTTTCCTGATCAACGTGCAGCCCGACCAGCGCCAGCCCGTCACCGACGCGCTGACCCGCGAAGGCCTGGGGGGCATCACGCTGTCGCCGATGGTGCGTGGGCGGCTGATTGCCATCAACGGCAAGCCGGTCGGCCCGGACGACTACGAAGAACCGCGCGCCAAGCGCCTGGTGGACCGCGAATTCAACCTGTCCTACGGCGACGAGATGCCGTCGTCCAACAAGATCGAGCAAGGCCGCTGGCTGACGCCCGGCGCTTCCGAGGTGTCGCTGGAATCCGGCCTGGCCAAGTCGCTGGGCCTGAAACTGGGCGACAAGATGACCTTTGACGTGGCCGGCCAGCAGGTCGAAGCCGCCGTCACCAGCACCCGCCGGGTGGATTGGGATACGATGCGCGTCAACTTTTTCGCCATCCTGACCCCCTCGGCGCTGGCCGACATGCCCCAAAGCTGGATCACCTCTTTTTACCTGCCGCCTGAAAAAGCGGCCGTGCTGCCCGCGCTGGTGCGCCAGTTTCCCAACCTGACCGTGTTCGACGTGGGCGCCATCCTGCAACAGCTGCAATCCGTGCTGAACGAAGTGGGCAAGGCGGTGCAGCTGCTGTTTTTCTTCACGCTGGCCGCGGGCGTGCTGGTGCTGTCGGCCGCGCTGACGGCCACGCGCGACGAGCGCATGCGCGAAGCCGCGGTGCTGCGCGCGCTGGGCGCCACCCGCTCGCAGCTGGCCCGGTCGCAGCGTATCGAGCTCTGGGCCGTGGGCGGGCTGGCGGGGCTGCTGGCGGCTGCCGGCGCCACCGCCATCGCCTGGGCGCTATCTACCCAGGTGTTCGACTTCACCATTACCCTGAGCCTGTGGCCGTGGCTGGCCGGCATCGGGGCGGGCATGCTGGGCGCCTGGGCCGGCGGCGCCATGGCGCTGCGCGGCGTGTTGCGCACGCCGCCGCTGGTCACCCTTCGAGAAACCTGATGACAACCCGAGTCCATACCATTAGCGAACCCGTGGAAAATCCCCGCAGTATCTTTGACCTTGTGGGCGGCGAACCCGGCGTGCGCGCGCTGGTCGACCGCTTCTATGACCTGATGGACATGGAGCCTGACCTGAAAGAACTGCGCGCCGCGCACGGCCCCAGTCTGGACGAGGCCCGCAACAAGCTGTTCTGGTTTCTGTGCGGCTACTTCGGCGGCCCCGACCATTACATCGAACGCTTCGGCCACCCGCGCCTGCGCGCGCGCCACCTGCCGTTTTCCATCGGCCAGGTCGAACGCGACCAGTGGGTGACGTGCATCGGGCGCGCCATGGAAGACCAGGGCATCGACCCCGCGCTGGTGGAGCGGCTGCTGGAATCGTTCTACGGCGTGGCTGACTGGATGCGCAATCGTGAAGGCTGACGACGCACGCTCGGGCGCGGTGCGCCAGGCCTGGCCCGCGCCGCTGGCCGGCGCCATGCTCAGCGATGCGCGCCTGGGCAACGCCGGCCCCGACATCTTCAACCCCGGCCACTATGGCGACCGGGCTCGGCCCGTGGACGCGGGCGGCCGCCAGGCAGCCTGGTTTGTGCAAGGGCAGGGTTGGCAGGGCGTGCTGCGGCGCTACCGACGCGGCGGCATGATCGCCCGCATCAGCCGCGACGCCTACCTCTGGAACGGCGAAGACCGCACCCGCAGCTTCCGCGAATTCCGCCTGCTGGCGGCGATGCGCGCCCAGGGTCTGGCCGTGCCCGCGCCGCTTGCCGCCGCCTACTGGCGCCAGGGCCCCATCTACCGCGCGGCCATCATCGTGGAACGCATCCCCGGCGTGCGGCCCCTGGCCCATGCGCTGGCCGAGCCGCTATGGGGCGCCGTCGGGCAGGCCATCGTGCGCATGCATCGCGCGGGCGTCTGGCACGCCGACCTCAATGCGTTCAACATCCTGATCGGCGCCGACAACCAGGTCTGGCTGATCGACTTCGACCGTGGCACGCAGGGCGCGCTGTCCGAACGCCAGCGCCAGGGCAACCTGGATCGCCTGCGCCGATCACTGGTCAAGGTGGCGGGCGAAGAGGGCGACCGCTACTGGATGAAATTGCGCGACAGCTACTGGACCGCCTGGGGCGTGGGCGTGCAGCCCTGACGCTGGGGCCGGCCCCGCCCGCGGTCGGCCGCTAATTGCGCGAACTCGCCGGTAAAGTTGGGCAGGTCATCGCTAAAAAGCTTTATCATTTCGCCTTTTGGTAGTCCTGACATACACGGCATACGGCAAGGGGGCACGCAATGGAACTAAGGGCGGGAATGCGCTGGGCGCTTGGGGCGGTGTTGGTCGCGGCATCGGCATCGTCGGCGGTCGCGCAGAACAAGGTCGTCAACGTCTACAACTGGGCCGAATACACGGCGCCGGACACGATTCCGGGTTTCGAAAAAGAAACCGGCATCAAGGTCCGCTATGACGTCTACGACAGCAACGACACGCTGCAAGCCAAGCTGCTGGCCGGCAAGTCCGGCTACGACGTCGTTGTACCGTCCACCCATTACGCCTCGCGCCAGATCGAGGCCGGGCTGTTCCAGAAGCTGGACAAGTCCAAGATCCCCAACTGGAAATACCTGGACCCCGAAGTGATGGCATTGGTCGCCTCCGTCGATCCCGGCAACCAGTACGCCATTCCGTGGGGCTACGGCACCAATGGCCTGGGCTACAACGTCACCAAGGTCAAGCAGATCATGGGCGACAACGTCGACCTGGCCAACTGGGACATGATCTTCAAGCCCGAGAACGCCGCCAAGCTGAAAGAGTGCGGCATCTCGATGCTGGACGAAGCCGCGCAGGTATTCCCCGCCGTGCTCAAGTACCTGGGCAAAGACCCCAACAGCACCAACGCGGATGACTACAAGGCCGCGCTGGACGTGCTCAAGCAGATCCGCCCGTACATCCGCCAGTTCAGTTCGTCGGGCTATATCGACGAACTTGCCGTGGGCGACCTGTGCATGGTCTACGGGTTTTCGGGCGACGTGATGATTTCCCGCAAACGCGCGCAAGAAGCCAAGAAGTCGTATGAAGTGAACTACTTCATCCCGAAGGGCGGCGCGCCCGCGTGGTTCGACCTGATGGTCATCCCCAAGGATGCGCCGCATCCCGAGGAAGCCCTGGCATTCATCAACTACATCGAAACGCCGAAGGTGCACGCCGCCATCACCAACACCATGTTCTACCCCAACGCCAATAAAGAGGCGCGGCAGTACGTGGTGAAAGACGTGGCGGACAACCCCATGATCTATCCGCCGGCCGAGGTCTCCAAGACCTTGTATGTGATCAAGGCGCTGCCCTTGAACATTCAACGCCTGCAAAACCGGATGTGGTCCGAGCTGAAGTCTGGAAGATAAGTCATGAGCGATAGCCGTTACTCGGCGCCGCATACGGTGGAGCCGG
>NZ_JBLVOL010000022.1:31426-37793 GCF_053543755.1 Achromobacter semiaridum
CGTCCGGGTGTCCGATGTGGTCAAGATTTTTGGCGATGTGGTCGCCGTGCGTTCCGTCAACCTGTCCGTCAAGCGCAACGAGATCTTCGCGCTGCTGGGAAGCTCCGGCAGCGGCAAGTCCACCTTGCTGCGCATGCTGGCCGGTTTCGAGGACGCCACCTCGGGTCAGATCCTGCTGGACGGCGAGGACATCACCAGCGTGCCGCCGTACCGCCGGCCCGTGAACATGATGTTCCAGTCGTACGCGCTGTTCCCGCACATGACGGTCGAGGCCAACGTGGCCTTCGGCTTGAAGCAGGAAGGCGTGGACCGCGCCGAAATCCACGACCGCGTCTTCGAAGCGCTGGACCTGGTCCAGATGGCCGGCTATTCGCGCCGCAAGCCGCACCAGTTGTCGGGCGGCCAGCAGCAGCGCGTGGCGCTGGCGCGCAGCCTGGTCAAGCGCCCCAAGCTGTTGCTGCTGGACGAACCGATGTCTGCGCTGGACAAGCAGATCCGCCAGAAGACGCAGATCGAACTGGTGAAGATCCTTGAACAGGTGGGCGTGACCTGCATCATGGTTACGCACGACCAGGAAGAAGCCATGACCATGGCCCACCGCCTGGCCGTCATGACCGAAGGCCAGATCGTCCAGTGCGGCACGCCGCAGGACGTCTACGCCTTTCCGAATTCGCGTTTCGTGGCCAGCTTCATCGGTTCGACCAATATGTTCACCGGCACCATCGTGGTGGACGAACCCGACCACGTCGCCATCGAATGCGCGGAACTGACGCGGCCCCTGTTCGTGAACCACGGCGTCAGCGAACCGCTGGGCATGGAAGTGCACGTGTCCATCCGGCCCGAGCGCCTGCTGGTGTCGCGCGACCAACCCGAAGGCGAATACAACTGGGCCCACGGCATGGTCAGCCACATGGCCTGGATGGGCAGCTATGCCCTGTATCAGATCCGTCTGGATTCGGGCAAGACGGTTGAGGCCAGCGTCCCCAGCTTGCTGCTGGCCCAAATGGACGCGCCGGGCATCGACGAAGAAATCTTCGTCAGCTGGGGCGCCGACAGCGCGACGGTGCTGGCGTCATGATTCGTTTTTCGCCCCGCGACTGGTTGCCGTCGGGCCGGGCGCTGGCGGTGGTGCCGCCGTTTGCCTGGCTGGTGCTGTTCCTGCTGCTGCCCTTCCTGCTGGTATTGAAGATCAGCTTTGCCGAAGTCAAATTCGGCATTCCGCCGTATACGTCGCTGGCCGAATTTCAGGACGAGGCCGTGCAGTTCAGCCTGCACCTGCGCGGCTACATCCTGTTGTTCACCGACAGCCTGTATTTCAAGACCTACCTCAGCTCGGTGAAGATCGCCGGCATCACCACGCTGATCTGCGTGCTGATCGGCTACCCCATCGCCTACTACATCGCGCGCTCTTCGCCGCGGGTGCGCAACCTGCTGCTGCTGGGCGTGATTCTGCCGTTCTGGACGTCGCTGCTGCTGCGCGTGTATGCGTGGGTCGGCATCCTGCGCAACGACGGGCTCTTGAACAACCTGCTGCAAAGCCTGGGCATTATTTCCAGCCCGCTGGAAATCTATCGCACCGACGTGGCGGTGTATATCGGCATGGTCTACGCGTATCTGCCGTTCTTCATCCTGCCGCTGTACGCCACGCTGGTGAAAATGGACTTGCGCCTGCTGGAAGCCGCCTACGACCTGGGCGCCAAGCCGTGGCAGGCGTTCTGGCAAATCACCGTGCCGCTGTCGCGTCAGGGTGTCATCGCGGGCGCCATGCTGGTGTTCATCCCGGCGGTGGGGGAATACGTCATTCCTGAAATGCTGGGTGGCGCGAATACGCTGATGATGGGCCGCGTCATGTGGAACGAATTCTTCAATAACGCCGATTGGCCGATGGCGTCCGCCGTCACCTGCGTGATGGTGCTGCTCTTGCTCGTGCCGCTTGTCGTCTTCCAGTACAACCAGGTCAAGCAGCAGGAACAAGCCAACGGAGGCCGCAAATGAAGGGCCCCAACAAGACATTGCGCGCCGTGGTGCTGGGGCTGGGATATTTCTTCCTGTATGTGCCCATCATCAGCCTGATGGTGTTCTCGTTCAACGAGTCGCCCACCGTGACGTCGTGGGCGGGCTTTTCCTTGCGCTGGTATCACGCGCTGGCCAACGACGATGCGCTGCTGCGCGCGGCGTGGCTGTCGTTTCGCATCGCCGCGATGACGGCCACCGCCGCCGTCATCATCGGCACGTGGGCGGGGTACGTGCTGGGTCGCATGGGGCGGTTTCGCGGGTTTGCGCTGTACGTGGGCATGTTGAGCGCGCCACTGGTCATACCCGAAGTCGTGCTGGGCATTTCGCTGCTGTTGATGTTCGTGGAACTGCGCGGCAGCCTGGGTTGGCCGTCGGAAAACGGGGTGTTCACGATCTGGGTCGGGCACGTGACGCTGTGCATGGCGTTCGTGGCCGTGGTCATTCAGACCCGTATCCGCGATCTGGACCGCTCGCTGGAAGAGGCCGCGCTGGATCTTGGCGCCACCCCCATCACCGTGTTTTTCAAGATTACGTTGCCGCTAATCGCACCGGCGCTGGCTTCGGCCTGGCTGCTGTCTTTCACGCTGTCGCTGGATGATGTCGTGCTGGCCTCGTTCCTGTCCGGCCCCAGCTCCAGCACGCTGCCGATGGAAGTGTTTTCGCGGGTGCGGCTGGGGCTCAAGCCCGAGATCAACGCGCTGGCCACCTTGTTCATTCTGGCCGTGGGCACGTGCGTGATCCTGGCCAACCGCCTGCAATGGCGCAAGGAGTCTGAATCCAAATGAAGCAAACCACCCTGTATGGCTTGACCAAGTGCAGCACCTGCGTCAAGGCGCGCGACTGGCTGTCCGAACATGGCGTTGACCACGCCTTTGTGGATTACCGGGACGAACCGGTTGATGCGGCCACGCTGAAATCGTGGTCCGAGCAGGTCGGCGGCTGGGAAAAGCTGGTCAACCGCTCGTCCATGACGTGGCGCAACCTGCCGGAAGACCGCAAGTCGGCCCATACCGACAAGCAATGGAGCGACCTGATTGCCGAATACCCGGCGTTGGTGCGCCGCCCCGTCACCGTGACGCCCGACGGCGAAGTCACCGTGGGCTTCAGCGAGAAGCGCTACGGCGAACGCTTCGCCTGACGCCACGCGGGTTGCGATGACGGCTGCAAAGTCCGCTTCCGCCAATCAGGCATCGCGCGGCGCCGGCGAGGCGCTGCCCGATGCTTTTTTTGACCGCGATGCCTGCACCCTGGCTCGCGACCTGCTGGGCAAGGTCATCCGACACCGGGTGGACGGGATGTGGCTGTCGGTGCGCATCATCGAAACCGAGGCGTACTACCTGGAAGAGAAGGGCAGCCACGCGTC
Source organism: Achromobacter semiaridum (assembly GCF_053543755.1). NCBI lineage: Bacteria > Pseudomonadati > Pseudomonadota > Betaproteobacteria > Burkholderiales > Alcaligenaceae > Achromobacter > Achromobacter semiaridum. The sequence continues at coordinate 34,806 of NZ_JBLVOL010000022.1, forward strand.
ACTGGGCTACACCCACAAACGCCGCGCGCTGTTCATGGACGGCGGCGTCATCTACATGTATTACGCGCGGGGCGGCGATTCGCTGAACTTCAGCGCTGCCGGTCCCGGCAACGCCGTGCTGATCAAGTCCGCTTACCCCTGGACGGACGCACTATCCGGCCCGGATGCGCTGGCCCGGATGCAGGCGCTGAATCCCGATGCGCAAGGCTTGCCGCGCCCGCCATCGCGCTTGTGCGCGGGGCAGACCCTGCTGTGCCGGTCGTTGGGGCTGAAGGTGCCGCAGTGGGATGCGCGCCGTTTCGATCCTGATGCGCTGTACGTGCAGGATGTGGGCGATTCGCCCGACGCGCTGATCTGCACCACGCGCCTGGGCATTCCGCCCGGGCGCGACGAGCATCTGCATTACCGTTTCGTAGACCCGGCGTACGCCGCGTTCTGCACGCGCAATCCGCTGCGGCGCGGCCAGCGCGCGGGCCATGACTATGTGTGGGTGGACCGCCAGGGCGTCGTGCTGCCCGAAGCGCCGGGATTGCCCGGAGCGCGCTAGGCGCTTGGCGTGCCCGAGGCCGCCCGGGCTTTGTTCGCGGCGTCGATGCGCGCCTGCAAGGACTTGCGCATTCTTCCGTACTTGCGGGCGATGCGCTTGCGGTTAAGGCTTTTGCTCCACGCGTACACCGGCACCAGCGGCAACACGCCGAAGCCGTCCACCAGATACATGCCCGGTTTGCCATCGGCGTTCAGGCCACAGGCGATATTGCTGGCCGATATGTCGTGCAGCACGACGTGCGCGTCCGCCAGGTCGTCGAAGAATTCGTCCAGTTGTTCGAAGAACTTGGCGTCCACGCGGCCTTGCTTGGCCAGGTCCGCCACGGTGGGGGCCATGTTGCCCTCGGCGTCCGTGATCTTCTCGACGACCAGCCCAAGGCCCAGGGAGGTCTGCGCCACGCCCAGGATGCGCGCCATCGGCACCTGCCACACGCCCGATGGGCGCGTGGTGGTGGTGACGTATTCGGCGATCTCGTTCAGGTAGACGCGGTAGGCGCTTTCCCGCTGGTACTGCTTGTACCAACGCTTGAACGGCCGCGCTTCCAGGTAGACCGCGCGGGCCTGCATATCCATGACCTTGACCAGCAAGGCGGGAACGTTCGGGTGCTGGAAAATGTGACGATCGCCGCCGGTGATCAGCGGCTTTTGCGTATTCAGGTCCAGGGGGCCGAATACCGATTGAAAGCTTGAGCCGGACTGGGCGGAGAAGGGGTTGGCGGAATTCAAATTGGCTCGAACGCTGTGTTCAGGGTTCGGGAAGTTTAATCCCGTTGGGGCGGCGGCGTCGGGCGGCATGCGACATCGCTTGTCGTTTGGTTACAACGCGACGATGATGCGGCCTACAATTTGCGCCTTTGGAGATGCCTGTTTTGAATGACATTCTGCTTTGGGTCGCCGCGGGCGGCGCGGTGCTGGCTTGTGTGGCGGCCGTGTTGGCGTGGCTGCGGCCGTCGGCCGACCATGCGCGCCTGGATGCGCTGCTGGAGGGCCTGGAACGAACCGAGCGCGCGTTGCGCGCGGATATCGCGGAGGGCCAGCGCGGCCTGCGCAGCGAGTTTTCGGATTCGACCCGCGCGTTGCGGGTGGAACTGGGGCAGCAGCAGGGCGAACTGCGCGCCGGTCTGGCGCGCGACGCGCAAGCCGCGCGGGCCGAATCGGCCGAGTCGCTGGCCCGTTTCGCGGCCGGCTTCGGCGAGCAGTTGCAAGGGCTGATCCAGATCAACGAGCGCCGCCTGATGGAAGTGCGCGCCACCGTCGACCAGCGCCTGCAATCCCTGCAAACCGACAACAGCGCCAAGCTGGACGAGATGCGTCGCACCGTGGACGAAAAGCTGCACGCCACGCTGGAGCAGCGCCTGGGCGAATCGTTCAAGCTCGTGTCCGACCGCCTGGAAGCCGTGCACAAGGGGCTGGGCGAAATGCAGGCTTTGGCCGCGGGCGTGGGCGATCTGAAACGCGTGCTGACCAACGTGAAGTCGCGCGGCACCTGGGGCGAAGTGCAGTTGGCGCGGTTGATCGAAGACAACATGACGCCTGACCAATACGCCAGCAACATCAAGCCGGTACCGGGCAGCGATGCGGTGGTGGAATTCGCCATCCGCCTGCCGGGTCGCGGTGACGGCGGCACGCCCGTCTGGTTGCCGATCGACGCCAAATTCCCCAAGGAAGAATACGAACGCCTGATGGATGCGCAGGACGCGGCCGACGCGGAAGGCGTGAAGGCCGCGGGGGCCGCGTTGGGCCGCGCCGTCGAACTGCAAGCGCGACTGATCGCCGGTAAATACGTGTCGCCGCCGCACACGACCGACTTCGCCATCATGTTCCTGCCCACGGAAAGCCTGTACGCCGAGGTGCTGCGCCGCCCCGGCTTGCTGGACAAACTGCACGACCTGCGCATCAACGTGGCCGGTCCCAGCAACCTGGCCGCGCTTTTGAACAGCTTGCAGATGGGCTTTCGGACCTTGGCGATCGAGCAGCGGTCGTCCGAGGTGTGGCAGGTGCTGCGCGCCGTCAAAACGGAATTCGGCAAGTTCGGCGACGCGCTGGCCAGCGTGAAGAAGACGCTGGACACGGCCAGCAACAAGATCGGCCAGACCGAAGTACGCACCCGCGCCATGCTGAAAAACCTGCGGAACGTCGAAGCGTTGCCTGAAGCAGATGCGTTGCGCTTGTTGGCGGAAGGCGCGGACGTGGCCGACAACCGGGAAGGCGGCGACGGCGCAGACTTCGACGGCGGCGACGGCACGGGGGATGCCGCTCAACGGCCATCTTCCGGGGCGGCGTCGGGGGCGGCGTCGGGGGCAACTCCCGAGGCGTAGCGGGCGGCGCCTCCACCGGCTCCTCGGGCACATCTTCGGGCACATCGTCCGGCGCATCGTCCGGCGCGTTTTCGGGCGCCTCTTCCGGCGCCCGCCAGCCGCAGCCGGCGGACATGGCGCCGGC
>NZ_JBLVOL010000022.1:37815-45316 GCF_053543755.1 Achromobacter semiaridum
CCGCCCCGCTCGCGGGGCCGGCTTGTTGCTGACGCGGACTGTCGATATCCTGGCATGTGCGGCATTTCGCCGTCGAACCCCTGGAGCATCGCAAGCATGAGCACCGCTGACCGCCATGATTCCTCATCCCTCGACGCGACGGCGCTGGGCGCCGATATCGCCCAGGGGGTCACTACCGCGTTTGCTGCGATGCAGCAGGCCGTGGAGCGGGTAGCGACGCGCAATCCCTCCATCAACGCCGCGTGCGGCGTCCAGGCCGACACCGGCTTGCGGCTGGCCCAGGCGCTGGACGACGAACTGGCCGCCTTGTCCCCCGAACAACGGCTGGCGCAGCTGAATACCCGGCCCTTCCTGGGCGTGCCGACCTTGCTCAAGGATCTGGGCACGGCGGCGCTAGGCCTGCCCAGCGCCATGGGGTCGGTGCTGTACGGGCAGGTGCAATGGGACGTGGACGCCGAAATCGTCAAGCGTTACCGCCGCGCCGGGCTGATTCCATTCGGGCGTACCACCAGCGCCGAATTGGGCCTGAGCCCCACCACCGAATCCCCCGTCTACGGGCCTCCCACCCAAAACCCCTGGAAGGCCGGCCATAGCGCGGGCGGGTCCAGCGGCGGCGCGGGCGCGGCGCTGGCCAGCGGCATGGTTCGCATTGCGCACGGCAGCGACGGCGGCGGGTCCATCCGCATCCCCGCCTCTTGCTGCGGCGTGCTGGGCTTGAAGCCGTCTCGGGGGTTAATGCCCCTGGGACCGTTGAAGGGCGAAGGCTGGGGCGGCCTGGCCACCGAACACATGATGACGATTTCGGTGCGCGATTGCGCCGCGTCGCTGGACATCAGCGCGGGGGCCGACGTGGGCGCGCCCTACGCCGCGCCGGCGCTGGCCACGCCTTCGTACCGAGCCGTCGTGGCCCGCGTTGCCGCCGACCCGTACAACGCGCCGCGCCGCCGCATCGCTTTCATCAACACCACCTATGAAGGCGGGGCAATCCACCCCGAGGTTGCCGCCACCGTTGACGAAGCCGCGCGCTTTTTTGCGTCGCTGGGGCATGAGCTGATCCCGGCGCTGCCGCCCGTGGGCTCGGAAGAGGTGCTGTCGCCCATGCTGCCGCTTATCGCCAGCGCCGCCGCCAACGCCATCGACGGCTTCGTGGCCGCGCGCGGGCGCCGGCTGGCCGCCGACGAATTGCAACCCACCACCTTGGGCGCGCGGGAATACGCCCGGGCCATTTCGGGCGCGCAGTACGTGGCATGCGTGGACACCTGCCACGAAATCACCCGCCGCATCGGCCGCTTCCTGCATCGCGATGGCGCCCAGGGGCATGACCTTTTCCTGAGCCCGGTGTTGGCGCAGCCGCCGGCGCCGCTGGGCCGTTACGCCATGGACAACGCCGACTACCTGGCCTACCGTCTGGGCAAGAAGGGCGTGATCGGCTATTCGCCGTTCGCGCCCTTGGCCAACCTGACCGGCATGCCCGCCATCTCGATTCCGTTCGGCATGTCCTCCGACGGCCTGCCCATCGGCATCCAGGTGATGGGCGCGTTGGGCAGCGAAGCGTTGCTGCTGGAATTGGCAGCGCAGGTTGAAGCCTTGCGGCCGTGGGCACAGGTGGCGCCGATGGCCAGATAGTCTTTCATTCAGGAGCCGCCATGTCTTCCTTTGCCACGCGGGTTACGTCCGCACCGTCTGCCGCGTCCGCCACATTTGCCACGCACACCGTGCAGAACCAGGTTCCCGTACTGGAAGACTATTCGTTGTACGACACCGACCCCGCCTTGCAGGAGGCGGTGCGGCGCGAAGGCGCAGAGGCCTGGCACGGTGACCTGGCCGCGCACGGGGCGTGGCTGGGGCGCGCGCAAACCCTGGAGGCGGGGCACGAAGCCAACCGCTGCCCGCCCCGGCTGATTGCGTATGACCGTGGCGGACATCGCATTGATCACGTGGAATTTCACCCGGCCTGGAATCTGCTCATGAGCGGCATCCTGGCGCGCGGCTTGCACAGCCGCGCCTGGGCGCAACCGACGCCCGGCGCACAGGTGGCGCGCGCCGCCGCCTATCTGATGCAAGGGCAGGTCGAGGCCGGCACGCTATGCCCCACCACGATGACGTTTGCCGCCGTGCCGCTGCTGCAACGCGAGCCCGCCGGCGCGGTGGACTTTGCCGGGCAATGGATGCCCGCGCTGTATTCACGCGATTTCGATCCGGCGGATGCGCCCCTGGCCGTCAAGCGCAGCGCGTTGATCGGCATGGGCCTGACCGAAAAGCAGGGGGGGTCCGACCTGCGCGCCGTCACCACCCGAGCGGCGCCCCTGGGCACACCGGGTCGGGGCAACGCGTATCAGCTGGTGGGCCACAAGTGGTTTTTTTCGGTGCCGCAGGCGGATGCCCACCTGGTGTTGGCACAGACGGACGAAGGGCTCAGCTGCTTTTTCGTGCCCCGCTGGATACCGGACGGGCCGCGCAACGCCATTCGGGTACGCCGCTTGAAAGACAAGCTGGGCAATCGCAGCAACGCCAGCGCTGAAGTTGAATTTGAAAATGCCTGGGGCGTCATGGTGGGCGAACCCGGGCGCGGGCTGGCGGTGCTGCTGGAAATGGCGGCCACCACGCGGCTGGACTGTGTGCTGGGCAGCGCGGCGCTGCTGCGCCAGGCCGTGGTGCAGTCGCTGCATCATGCGCAATATCGGCATGCCTTCGGCAAACCGCTGATTGCGCAGCCGCTGATGCGCAACGTGCTGGCCGACCTGGCCCTGGAAAGCGAGGCGGCGATGGTGTTGGCGTTGCGGCTGGCCCGCGCCGTGGACGAACGCGCCGACGCGCAGGCCCGCGCGTTGGTCCGTGTGGGCACGCCCGCCGCCAAGCTGTGGGTGTGCAAGCGCGCCATCAACGCCATCTCGGAATGCATGGAAGTGTGGGGCGGCAACGGCTATGTGGAAGAAGGGCCGATGCCGCGCCTGTACCGCGAGGCGCCCGTCAATTCCATATGGGAAGGCTCGGGCAATGTCATGGCGCTGGATGTGCTGCGCGCCTTGCAACGCGAGCCCGATGCCATGCCGGCTTTGGAACGCGAATTCGCGCCGGCGGCCGGCCATGCGGGCTTTGGGCGCGCACTGTCTGCTTGGCGCGCGCTGCTGGCCGACCCGGCGCGGGCCGAATTCCAGGCGCGCCGCATCGCCTGCGGCCTGGCGCGGTTGTGGCAGGCCGCAATGCTGATCCAGCATGCACCCTCGGCCGTTGCCGAGGCGTTCGTGGCCAGCCGGCTGCAAGCAGGCGGCGGGGTGTTCGGCGAACTGGGGCCGGACACCGATACGGCGGCGATCCTTGCGCGTGCGTGGCCGCCCGCCGCCGCATGCTAAATTTCCTGGCTTGAACAACCTTCCCGCATTCTTCCCGCCATGCTCTCCCAGCAAGAACTCAAGCAACAAGCCGCCGACGCCGCCCTGCAATTCGTTGAACAGGTCGCGGGCCCGGACGTCATCATCGGCGTGGGCACGGGCTCGACGGCCGATCTGTTCATCGACGGCCTGGCGCGTTTCAAGGGCCGCATCGGCGGCACCGTCGCCAGCTCTGAGCGCAGCGCGGCACGCCTGGCCGGCCACGGCCTGAAGGTGCTGGACCTGAACGATGTGTCGACCATGCCCATCTACGTGGACGGCGCCGACGAAATCGACGCGGACCTGTCCATGATCAAGGGCGGCGGCGGCGCGCTGACGCGCGAGAAGATCGTGGCCTCGGTGGCCGAACGTTTTATCTGCATCGCCGACGAATCCAAGCTGGTCCAGACGCTGGGCAAGTTTCCGCTGCCGCTGGAAGTAATTCCGATGGCGCGCGAATCCGTGGCGCGCGCCCTGACGGCCCTGGGTGGCCAGCCGCGCCTGCGCGAGGGATTCGTCACCGACAACGGCAACATCATCCTGGATGTGTCGGGCCTGGCCATCTCGGATGCGCGCGCGTTCGAGGCGCGTGTCAACAACCTGCCCGGCGTGGTCACGTGCGGCCTGTTCGCGCTGGCCGGCGCCGACGTGGCGCTGCTGGCCACGCAATCGGGCATCCGCCGCCTGGACCGCCAGCCTGCGCATTGATCTTGCCGCTCCGCCCGGCCTTGCCGGCGGCGGGGCCCCGATTCATAATCCTGTCACACTCGGGTCATAACCTTGCCGGTTGTGCAGGCCCATCTCGTAACTCTTCTAATTCGGGGCAATGCAATGAGATCAACCACGCAGGGAGCCCGGATGACGGAGCATACAAACAAGCAGTTCGACGCCGATCTGGAAAGCGTCCGTTCGCAGTTCTTGCAAATGGGCGGCTTGGTGGAAGCCATGATCCAGGAAGCGATCGACGCGCTGGCCACCGGCGACCTGTCGCTGGTGGAAAAAGTCCGTGAGCGGGAAAAGGAAGTCAACCGCCACGAAGTCGAGATCGACGAGAGCATCAGCCGCATCCTTGCCCGGCACCAGCCGACCGCGATCGACCTGCGCATGCTGATGGCCGTGTCCAAGATGCTGACCGACATGGAACGCTCGGGCGACGAGGCCGAGAAAGTCGCCACCGTGGCGCGCCGCATCCACGAGGCCGAACTGCGCCACATTCCCGTGATCGAACTGCGCCACATGGCCGCCGCCGTGCGCACCATGCTGCATCAGGCGCTGGACGCGTTTGCCCGCCTTGACCCGATCCAGGCCGCCGCCGTCGTGCGCAGCGACAAGGAAGTGGACAAGGAATGGAAGGGCGCGCTGCGTCACCTCATTACCTACATGATCGAAGACCCGCGCACCATTTCGCGCGCCATCGACATGATCTTCATTGCGCGTGCGCTGGAGCGCATCGGCGACCACGCCAAGAACATGTGCGAACGCGTGATCTACATGGTCAAGGGCGCCGACGTGCGTCACACGGGCGTGAAGAACACCGAACGCCTGGCGCGCGGTGAGGAAGAGTCGAAAGACGACGCGTAAACGCGAAACACGACCGCAGGCGGCGACGCAGGCGAACAAACAGAAAACCCGACGCATCGCGCCGGGTTTTTTTTTGGGGCCTACGCCGCCGCGTATCGCACCGCACCGCAGCGCATCGCATCGCATCGCACTACAGCGGCAGCACCGCCCCTTGGCACAACCGCGGGTCGGGCACGCCGGGCTTGCCGGCGTCGATGCGCCCCGCAAGCCTGCGCCCGAAAGCCGGCATGGCGGGCGCGCTGATATGCAGGTCGTACCAGCCTTCACAGCCCACGTACTTCAATTCCAACGCGCCGCCCGCCTGCACATGCGCCATCGTGCGCCAGCCGTCGCCCATGTTCGATTCCAGCTTGACCGGTTGCGGCGTATCGCTGCGGTTGACCAGCCGGATGCGCAGGCCCGAAGTCACCGGCACCAACTGCGCCTCCAGCATGCCGCCGTCGCGCGCATCGCCCTTGAATTGGCGATGAAACCCGTCCGGGCCCAGCAGCCACAGATCGTAGACGCCGCCCGCGCCCAGGCGCCAGCCGTCGTCCAGCCGGGCGCCGGGGCCGATGGTGTAGCGCCGGGGGGCGCGCGCCAGCTCGTGGCGGTCGTAAACGTGCAGCACGGCGGCCGCGCTGCCGGGGTTGCGCAGGGTCAGCCGATAGTGCTCGGCGTCGGCCGTCATGCGGCCCACGGCTTCCAGCGCGTACGGCAGCGCACACGCGTGGCGGTTGCTGTCGGGATGGTGCGGGCCCCGGTCGCCGCTGAAATCGAACGCGGATGTCAGGTCACCCGCCACGGCCCGCCGCCATGCGCTGATATTCGGTTCGGCCACGCCAAAGCGCGCTTCAAGAAAGCGGATCACCGAGGTGTGATCGAACACCTGCGAATTGACCCAGCCGCCACGGCTCCAGGGCGAGACCACCAGCATCGGCACGCGCGGCCCCAGCCCGAAAGCGCGGCCGTGCAGCGCGGCGGGATCTTCCGGCGCGGCGCTGGGTCCGCATCGGGCGTCGTGGTATTCGCCGTCCAGTTCCACCGTGGACAGGCCGCCCGAAACGCCGTCGCTGTGGCGCGCGGGGGGCGCCGGCGGCGGCGCGTGGTCAAAGAAGCAATCGTTTTCGTCATAGGTGACGAGGAATACGCAGCGGCTCCAGGTGTCGGGGTTGCTGGTCAGGATGTCCAGCACGCGCTCGGTGTAGGCGCCGCCCTGTTGGGGCGATGACACTTCAGGATGCTCGGAATCCGCGGTCGGCGCGATGATCCACGACACGGCCGGCAACTGGCCCGTTGCCACGTCGCGCGCCAGATCGTCCAGCGTGTGGGTGGACAAGGCGCGGTCGCGCAGCGGCGCCGATTCCGCGCCGCTGGCGTAGGCCGCGCGATACTGCCGGAAGCCTGCCAGCGGGTTGTCGTGAAAGTTGTCCGCCATGTCCTGGTAGATGCGCCAGTCCACGCCGGCGTCTTGCAGGCGTTCGGGGTAGGTGGTCCAGCGATAGCCGGCGGCGGCGGGGCCAAGCCTGTCGTGGGTGTTCACCAGCGCCGGGCCGCCGGCCGCGCCAGTGGGGTCATTCGTGCCGGTCCACAGAAACAAGCGGTTGGGATTGGTGCCTGCGTGCAGCGAACAGTGGTAGGCGTCGCACACGGTGAATGCATTGGCCAGGGCAGTCTGGAATGGCACGTCCTGGCCGGTGTAGGCGCCCAGCCCCAGGCGGCCCTTGGCCGATAACCAGTGGTCCATGCGGCCGTCGTTCCAGGCGTCTTGCGCATCAAGCCAGGTGTGCGGCGTGATATAGCCCACGGGTGTGTCGCTGGCATGTTCCGCGCGCAGCGCATAAGGGCGGCAAGTGGCGGCGCCGTCGGTTTGCGTCAGCACGTTGCCCCCGAGGGTGGGCACGGGGTGGGGATCGGCAAGGCCTCGCACGCCGGGCAGTGTGCCGAAATAATGATCGAACGACCGGTTTTCCTGCATCAGGATGACAACGTGCCTGACATCGCGCAACGTACCCGTCTGGCGATCGGGTTCGATCTGCATGGCGCGCTGGATGGACGATGGCGGATCGGCGGGGAGAGGCAAGCGCGATTCTTCTTTCATGACAGCATTAATACGGCCGGCAAACTTCGATCTTAAGGGCGGCTTCAGCTTGCGTGTCCGCGATCACGCGTCAGCGGCCAAAATGCAAAGCCCCTCGCGAACGAGGGGCTTCGTGATGGGCCGCCGAGTGCCGGATCAGGCCGACGGCGGAACGTAGCCGTGGGCTTCGACGGTGCCGTCTTCGAACAGGAAGCGCTCCATCTGTTCCTTCAAGTACTTGCGGGCGCGGGCGTCAGCCAGGTTCAGGCGGTTTTCATTGACCAGGCGCGTCTGGATCGCCTTCCATTCTTCCCAGGCTTCCTTGGAAATGCTCTGCCAGATCTTCGTGCCGAGTTCACCGGGGTAGGGGGGGAAGTCCAGCCCTTCGGCTTCACGCTTCAATTTCACACAGTTGACGATACGGGACATGGTTCGCTGCCGAATAAGGAATAACGCCGTATTTTAGCGGGCTTGGCGCGGCTAGGGCGCC
>NZ_JBLVOL010000022.1:45336-47087 GCF_053543755.1 Achromobacter semiaridum
CCACCCCCCTTCGGACGCTGGGGACGGTACGGCGGGAACGGCCCGCAGGCGGCGCGTCACAGCTGCTGCGTTACCGCTTCTGCATTACAGCTTCTTGATGAAAACGAGGCTGTTGCGCGACCGGTTGTAGTTGTTCTGCTTTTCACGCGGCAGGTCGGCAATGCCGCCCTGCACGAAACCGCGCTTCATGAACCAGTGCGAGGTGCGGGTGGTCAGCACGAACAGGCGCTTGGCGCCGGAAGCGCGCGCGCGCGATTCCATGTGGCGCAGCAGGATTTCGCCTTCGCCCGAGCCCTGCCATTCCGGGTGCACGATCAGGCAGGCCATTTCAGCCATCTGCTCGTCGGCAAAGGTGTGCAGCGCCGCGCAGCCGTAGATGACGCCGTCGTGCTCCAGCACGGTGAAGTTCTCCACGTCGCGCTCGATCACGCTGCGCGGGCGCGGCACCAGCGTGCCGTCCGCTTCCAGCGGTTCGATCAGGCTCAGGATGGCGCCCACGTCGTCGATCGTGGCGGCGCGCAGATCGTCCAGCGTGTCTTCAACCACCATGGTGCCCACGCCGTCGTGGGTGAAGATTTCCAGCAGCACGCTGCCGTCCAGCGCAAAGGGCAGCAGGTGGGCGCGGGCCACGCCGCGCTTGACCGCCAGCGAGGCGTATTGCAGGAACGCGTGCGTTTCCTCGTCGAGTTCGCCGCCTGCCAGCAACGCGTCGGCATCCACGCGCGCCAGTTCGGTGTCCAGCGTGCCGTCATCGTTCAGCACGCCCTGCGAGGTCGACAGGAAGATCAGTTTTTCAGCGCGCAGGGCCACGGCGACGCTGGTGGCCAGGTCTTCCATGGCCAGGTTGAACGCGTCGCCCGTCGGCGAGAAGCCCAGGGGCGACAGCAGCACCACCGACGAGCCTTTTTCGATGGCGAATTTCAACGCCTCGACGTCGATCTTGCGGACCTGGCCGGTGTGCTTGTAGTCCACCCCTTCGAGCACGCCGGTGGGGCGGGCGGTGACGAAGTTGCCGGAAATGACGCGGATGTGCGCGTGCGACATCGGCGTGTTGGGCAAGCCCTGGCTGAACGCCGCTTCGATATCCAGGCGGATTTCGCCCGCGGCTTCCTTGGCGCATTCCAGCGCGGCCGCGTCGGTGGGGGCCAGGCCACGGTCGAACTGCTGGGTGTAGCCCTTCAGGCGCAACTGTTCATTGACCTGGGGGCGGGACCCGTGCACCAGCACGAGCCGGATGCCCAGCGACGACAGCAGCGACAAGTCCTGCACCAACGCATTGAGCGCGCCGGCCTGAACCAGTTCGCCGCCAAACGCCACCACGAACGTCTTGCCTCGGAATGCATGCACATAGGGCGCCACGTCTCGAAACCATCGGACGAATTGGGCGGGTGCGAATTCCGGGGCTTCAAGGGCGGAGACGGTGTCTGGTTCCAGGTCGGGCATGATGGGCGGAGGGATTCCTGAGAGTCGGTAAAAACGCGGCGCCTTGCCGCGTCATAGCGCCGTCGCATGACGGCGTGGCGAAATTATATGGCCCACGGGATGGGGCGCAGGCGGAAAATCAAGGCTAATTTAGTGCCGGATTTCCGTGCCTTGCCCAGGGGGCGCCGGCAGGGGCGCCAGAGAAATTTATAATGCCGGGCTAACCGGACTATCGTACATGCCTGATTCATCTCGCCCGCGGGCGCCCAAAGCGGCTTCCCCGGGGGCCCCCGACGCGTCTGCCGCCCCGGCCGAGGCCGCCCGCGCGG
>NZ_JBLVOL010000023.1:0-21453 GCF_053543755.1 Achromobacter semiaridum
GGCTTCGGGCGCCACATGCGGCAGGCTGCGTCCATACAGCTCGGCGTAGCGCTGGGCGAAGGCGGCGCTTAGGCGGGCGCTGGCCGCCTGGTCAAACGGGCCGTCTGGCAGGTCGACCGCAATCTCGTGCCCCTGGCCGCTATAGCGCATGTACACGACCCGTTTGTGCGTCAAGGCGGTGTCCGGGGCGGCTCGGCGAACCACGGCGTCGACGCCGGCCGTCAGCTCGTCCAGCAGGTGTTGCACGGCGGCGTGGTCGATGCCGTCGATGCGCTGGTGAAAGCTGCGGATCGCCTGATAGGCGATGGGCGCCCACAGGAAGCCCACCGCCGAGCCCACGCCGGCGGATTCCGGGATGATGACGCGGCCGATGCCCAGCTTGCGCGCCAACGTGGCGGCATGCAGCGGCGCCGCGCCGCCAAAGGCGATCAGCGTGTGTTCTTCGGCGGCCTTGCCCAGTTCCGAGGCATGCACGCGCGCCGCGTTGGCCATGTTCTCGGTGACGACATCGATGATGGCTTGCGCGGCTTGCGGCGCATCCAGTTCGGCGGGCGCGGCCAGATGCGCGTCGATGGCGCGCCGCGCCAACTCCGGTTGCAGCGTGACCTTGCCCACGGCGAAGCGCTCGGGCGTTACGTTGCCGATCACGGCATGGGCATCGGTCACCGTGGGCAGTTCACCGCCGTTGCCGTAGGCAGCGGGGCCGGGCGCGGAACCGGCGCTGTCCGGGCCGACCTGCACCACGCCCAGGTGGTTGATGCGGGCGATGGACCCGCCGCCGGCGCCGATTTCCACCATCTCGATGACGGGTATGCGGATAGGCAGGCCAGAGCCTTTCAGGTGCCGGTGCACGCGGCCGAATTCAAAGCTGCGGCTGACCTGGGGTTCAAAGTCGTCGATGTAGCAGATCTTGGCGGTGGTGCCGCCCATGTCAAACGAGAGTGCGCGCGCGGAGCCCGTCTGCTCGGCGATATGCTGGGCCAGGATGGCGCCGCCCGCCGGGCCGGACTCCACCAGGCGCACGGGTTCTTCCACCCCGGTTTGCAGGGTGGCGATGGCGCCGCCCGAGGTCATCAGAAAGGGTTCGTCGCGCAAGCCGCGTTCGCGGGCCGCGTCGTTCAGCCGACGCAGATAGCCGGACACCTGCGGCTGCACATAGGCGTTGGCGCTGACGGTGGACAGGCGCGGATACTCGCGGATCTCGGCGCAGATGTCGGATGACAGCGACACCCACAGGCCGGGCGCATGGGTCTGCAACAGCTCGCGGATGCGGCGTTCGTGGGCGGGATAGGCGTAGCTGTGCAGCAGGCAGACCGCCACGCTTTCAATACGCGCGGCGACCAATTCATGGGCCAGCGCGCTGACCTGCGATTCGTCCAGCGGCGTCAGCACCTGCCCGCGCGCGTCGACCCGTTCGGTGATGCCATGGCGCCAGGGGCGAGGCACCAGCGGCTGGGGCTTGTCCAGAAAAATGTCGTACTGCGCGAAGCGGTCTTCCAGGCCGATTTCGACCAGATCCCGAAAGCCCGCCGTGGTCAGCAAGGCAGTGCGCGCGCCCTTGCGTTCAATCAGCGCATTGGTGGCCAGCGTGGTGCCCAGGATCAGCAAGCTGACATCGGGCCAGCGCAAGCCGGCTTCGCCCAGCAGCTCTTCAATGCCTTGCAGTACGGCCGTTTCGGGCGTGTCGGGCGTGGTCAGCAGCTTGGCGGACCAGCGGCGGGCGTCGCGTTCCAGAACAATGTCGGTAAAGGTGCCGCCCACGTCGACGGCGACGCGCACGGGTGGGGCCTGGGGCTCCCGAAGGGAAATATCTGGCATGGGGCGATAAGCAGGGCGCACGGTGCGCCATCTGGCGTTAGGAAGAACCCCAGATCCTAAGCAGTCACCGCGCCCACATGAACGATGATTTTCGAGTTTCGATATGCGGTTTGCGCGACGCGGACGCCTCTGGCGGCCGGCTTGGCGCTATGATCGTTGCGTCTTTGGCCGCCTTGGCGCCCGACCAGGAAATGCAACGCACGCAGGAAACTCACCGCATGAATGATCGTCTACACCAGACGCTGCTTCGGTTTGACCAGTACAACGGCACCGATCCCAATCTGTTCGCCTGGCAGGGCGAGACCTGTCCGCAGGAGCTATTCCTGGCGCAAAAGCTGCATGAATGGGTGTTGAAGCTGGCGCCGGATGCGTCTGAACCGCTGGTGCTGGCCTCGCGCTGCCAGCACATCGGGCGCTGGGAAATCACCCGCAAGAGCTATCCCGACGGGCGCGTGGGTTACCTGACGTGGCGCAAGGCGCTGGCGCGGCATCATGCCGCCATCGCGGAAGGCATCCTGCGCGACGCGGGCTACGCCGACGACGTGCTCGACCGCGTGAGAACCATCGTGATGAAGCAGGGCATCAAGCAGGATGCCGATGTGCAGACCATGGAAAACGCCTTGTGCCTGGTGTTTTTGCAATACCAGTACGAAGCGTTTCATCCCGCGCACGGGGAGAAGATCGTCGAGATACTGCGAAAGTCATTGCAGAAGATGGACGCGGCGGGTCACCAGTGGGCGCTGACGCTGCCGTACAGCCCGACGGGGATGCGGTATCTGGAACAGGCGCTGGCTGCCTGAGGCAAGCATGCACGAATGCAAAAGCCCGGCCCGCGACGGATCGTTGCGGGCCGGGCTTTTTGGCGTCACCGGGCGGGGTGGCCCGATGGCGGTATGACTCAGGACTGCGCGGGCTTGTCGGCGGACGAATCAGCGGACGAATCAGCGGACGAATCAGCGGACGGCGAGGTCGGCTCGGCGGACGGAGCTTCAGCAGACGGTGCCGACGCGTCAGCGGCCGGCGCTTGCGGGGCTGTTTGCACCGGCGCCGCAACGTCGGCCGTCACGGGCGCCGTCACCGCGGCGTCACCGGTAGCGGCCGTAGCGGCTGCTGCCGTATCGGCGCCAGCTGCCGTATCCGCAGCGGCGGCTTCGGCCTTCTTGGCCTTGTTGCGCGCGGCGGCGTTCTTGGATGCGCTGCGCGACGCCATGCGCTTGGCATGCTTGGCTTCGTTGGCCGTCACGACGCCCGAGGGTTCGCCGTTCAGGTCCACGCGCGGGGCGTCCTCGATCATGCTGGCCCAATAGCGGCGGCCATCACACCAGGTCTTGACCGCTTCCTTGATCTGGGCTTCGTCCAGTTGCAGCGTCTGGGCATGTTGCACCAGGTCCGCCAGCACGCCCAGCTTCAGCGGCAGCTTCGGCGCGGGATTCTTGGGGAAGGCCTTGGGAAACTGGCGTTGCAAGCGCGAGATAGCGACCACGACCGGATCCACGGGCGATTCGCGCCGGTCGGCGCGCTGCGGCCGCTGGCCCTTGTCGCCGCCCTGGGAACGGGCGTTCTTGTCGCCGCCTTGCGGGCGTGCTCCCTTGTCGCCTTGCGGACGCGGGCCTTTGCCGCCGCCGGGTGGGCGGGGGCCTTTGCCTGCGCCTTGCGGGCGCGCTTCTTTCTTGGGGGTCGGCTCTTCAGGCGCCTGCTTGATGATTAAGGCCCGGATCGCGGCTAACTGTTCTAGTCCCATGTGCTACACAAAAAAAAGGTTGAGGCCGTGAGCATCAGCGCTCGGGCGGCTATCCCGACAGCACGACAAGCAGTGCCAGGAATAAAAGAATGCCGAACGCGGCCAGGGCAAACGGCAGTAGTAGAACATACACGCTGCGTTCTTGCCCCTGTCCGTGGGCCAAACCCGCCGCAATTGACATCCTGACGGGTGAAAAAAACCCCATCGACGTGCCCGAAACGTGTAACAGCGCTGCCGCTGCCGGCACGTTCAGACCCGCGTGCAGCGCTAATGATAGCTGGGACGGCATGAACAGGCTGTTCGGCGCGTTGCCGCTGTTGGCCAAAATGCCGAAGGCGCCGGCCAGCAAGGGCGTGATCAGGATGGTCCCGTCCTGCAAGGCGGCGAACAGGCCATCGGCATAGGCTTGCGAGATGCCGGCGCCGGCCAGCACTTCGGCCATCATGGCGAACAGGAATACGGACATGACGGCGTGGCGGCCGGTGCGCCAGGCGGCGCGCGCCTGCACGGCCAACGCGCCCGGTTGGCGCCGCCACGCCGCCATGGCCAACGCCCCTGCCACCAGCCAGCTGCCGGCATGCAGGAACGGCATCCAGGCGGGCAGGTCGGCAAACGGACGGATGTCGGCCCAGGCACCCAGCGCGCGATTCAGCGTGGGCATCAGCCGCGTGGCCACCAGGCAGGCAATCACCAGGATGTAGGGCAACGCGCGCCGTGCGGCCGTCAGCGCCTGGGCGCGATCCGGCCTGCGGTCCAGCAAGAAGCGCAGCACGATCAAGGGGCCGTAGGCGGCCAGCAGCGCCGTTTCCGGGCCCAGCAGGGCTGTGGCGGCCCAAAGCAAGGCCAGGCCGGTGACGATCCAGCCGGCTTCCCTGACATGCTCGGCGGCGCCGGCGTTCAGCCCCGCAACGCGCGCCGTGCGCCAGTACAGTGCCATCCAGACGGCCATCAGCAAGGCCACCGCCACCATGCTGTACAGCGCCAGCTGCGGGGCGGGGACGCGCGCGTAGGCAGATGCCAGCAAGGTGCCGCTGCCCATCGCGCCCCATGGGATCAGCGTCTGGCTCAACAGGGCAAAGATCATGATGTCGCGGGGCTTCAAGCCCAGCGGACGAATCAGCAGCACGGTGCCCAGCATGCCCACGCCAAAACCGGTGGCGGATTCCGCGAATGGGCCGATCAGGAAACAGGCAAAGAACAAGCGCCGCCGACGCGCCAGCGGGTCATTCAGTTCCGCGGGGTGAACGCCGGGGGGGTGAACGCCGGCCCCCACCGGCTGCGTGGGCGAGGCCATCTGCCAGAACAGCAAGCCGCCCAGGATGTAGGGCGTGATGATCCAGCCGATCCACGCGCCGCGTTCCAGCGTCACCGCCAGCTGTGCGCCGGTGAAAGCGCCGGGCGCGGCGCTTAGCGCAACCGCAATGGCGGTGAACAGGCCCAGCACGGCCGCCATCGTTGTGTTGACTCGCCCGCTGGCGATGGCAACGATCACGGTCAGTGCGGGCAGGGACCACAGCAGGTAGGTCATGGAAACGTGGGCGGGCGTAGGCAGCCTACGGCGCGGCCACCCGGGCCGGCGCGCGCAGCACGATCTGCGTGATTTCGGAAGGCCGGCCCAGGCGGATCGGAAAGCCCGGCCACAGCCCGGTGCCGTTACTGACATACAACTGCATGCCGTTCACCTGGTATAGGCCGGACACATAGCCTTCGTTGGCCAGCTGCGTCAGCAGGTGCGGTCCCAGGATCTGGCCGCCATGCGTATGCCCGGACAGTTGCAGCCCGGCCCCGGCCTGGGCGTTCAGCGCGGCGCCCGGGGGGCGATGGCTCAGCAGGATGACCGGGTCGGTCTTGGGCACGCCCTGCAACGCCCGTGCCACGTCCGGCACGGGCTGGTCGTAGGCGGCGGCCATCTTGTCGGTAACGCCGGCCAGCACCAGGCGCTGCCCCTTGGGCGTCAGCGTGACGTGGTCATTGAGGAGCAGGCGCAGCCCCAGCTTTTCGAAGGCCGGCAGCCAGCGCTGGTATTCGGCGTAGTACTCGTGGTTGCCGGGGATGGCATAGACGCCCTGCGGCGCGCGCAGGGCTTGCAGCGGCAGCACATCGGCCGCGCGCGCATCGGTGGTGCCGTCAACCAGGTCCCCAGTGATGACGATCAGGTCCGGGTTCAAAGCGTTGGTTTTCTTGACCACCGCTTCCATCCACGGCGCTTCCAGAAGGCGGCTGGCGTGCAGGTCGGTCAGTTGCACCAGCCGAAAGCCGTCCAGTTCGGGCGGCAGCTTGGGCAGGGCGATTTCCAGCGTCTTGACATCGGGCACGCGCACCGCCTGCCACACGCCGATGGCCGACAGCAGCGCGGCCGCCACCGCCGCCCCTTGGCCCCAACGGCGCGCGGCCAGCACACCGTGACCCCGCACGCGCGAGAACGCATAGATCACCACGCCCACCACGTCGCGCAGCAACAGCAGCATGGCCAGCAGCAGCAGGGCGCCAAATGCCCAGCCCAGTGCCATCAGCAAGGTGGCGGGCACCTCGGGCGAGGCCATCGAACCAAAAAAATTGCGCGTCACCAGATGGTGCTCGGCCACACCCAGCGGCAACAGGGCCAACACCGCCTTGGCAGAGCGGGACAACGACAGGGGCAGGACGAAACGCCAGATGACGTAAAGACTGATCAGTCCGGTAAAGACATGGAACACGAAAGGGATTCCTACGGAAAGCGACTGGAATGGGGGCCGAGGCCAGCGACATTATGCCGATCCGCCGGGCAGGGCGTTGGCTACACCCATGGCGCGTAGGGACAAATCAGTCGTAATTTCACAACAGCAAATCGATATGCGAATCAGTCGCATTACACTTCGTTCCCATAATGCAACCCGTAGAAGGAAAGGAACGCAGCATGCACGAGCAAAGGCCGCTGGGCGGCAGACCCCGTATTCGCCCTTCTGGTCGCTTCGCGTGGCGGCTGGGGCCCACGTCGGCCCTGGTGCTGATGGCGCTGGCGTCCACCGGCGCGGCGGCCCAGGCGCAGGACAGCGCCGTGGCCACCTTGCCCAGCGTGCAGGTGGTGGGCGACGGCGATCCCACCACCACGGAAGGGACGGGATCCTACACGCCCCGAGCCACGGCGGCCGGTACGGGCATGCCCCTGACGCTGCGCGAGACGCCGCAGTCGGTCACCGTGGTGACGCGCCAGCGCATGGAAGACGAAGACATGCGTTCGCTGGCCGACGTCATGGCCGGCACGCCGGGCATCGCGGTTCAGAACTACGACAGCGAGCGCTATTCGTTCAGTTCGCGCGGATTCGCCATCAGCAACTACCTGTACGACGGCGTACCCACCGGCTTCGATAGCGGCTATGCGGCGGGCGAATCGTCAATGGACACCATCATCTACGACCGCGTGGAAGTCGTGCGCGGCGCCACCGGGCTGCTGACCGGCGCGGGCAATCCGTCGGCATCCATCAACCTGGTGCGCAAGCACGCCATCAGCCGCGAATTCAAGGCCGACATCAGCGTCAGCGCCGGCAGCTGGGACACCTATCGCGGCACGCTGGACCTGTCCACGCCGCTGAACAAGGACGGCAGCGTGCGCGGCCGCATCGTGTCCGCCTACCAGGACAACCACTCTTATCTGGACGACTACAAGAGCCAGAAAAAGGTGTTCTACGGCGTGGTGGACGCCGACCTGACCTCGCGCACCACCTTCAGCGCGGGCTTGAACTATCAGGACAACGAGCCCAGGGGCAGCAGTTGGGGCGGCTTTCCGCTGTGGTACGCGGACGGCGACCGCACGGATTGGAAGCGGTCGCTGAACACCGGCGCCGACTGGAGTTCCTGGGCCAGCACCACGACCGGCGGTTTCGCCAGCCTGGAACATCGCTTTGACAATGATTGGCGCGTGCAGGCGGTGGCCTCGCATTCCAAGCACGAAATGGATGGCAAGCTGCTCTATCTGTACGGCTGGCCCGACCGCGAAACCGGCTTGGGCGTAAACGGATCGCCGTCGTGGTACCTGGGCGACCGCAAGCAGAACAGCCTGGACGTGAAGGCCACCGGCCCGTTCACCGCCTTTGGACGCCGCCACGAAGCCGTGGTGGGCGCCAGCTTCACCCGCCAGTACGCCGACTTTGATTACCGCGCAGGCTTGAACGCCGCGCCGGTGGGCAACTTCTTTGACTGGAACGGTTCGTATCCGGAACCCGACTGGAGCGACACGGCAGTGACGGCCAGCCGCTACACCACCAAGCAGACGGGCTGGTACGGTGCGCTGCGCTTGAACCTGGCTGACCCATTGAAGCTGATCGTGGGCGGCCGCTACAGCACCTGGAAGACGGATTCGGTCGGCTTTGGCGGCGGCGACCACACCGCGTTCGACAAGAACGCGTTCACGCCCTACGCCGGGCTGCTGTACGACATCAACGACAACTACACCGCCTACGTCAGCTACACCGGCATCTTCAATCCGCAAAGCTACCAGGACCGCAACGGCGGCTGGCTGGACCCGCTGGAAGGCAAATCCTACGAGGCCGGCGTCAAGGGCGAATTCCTGGAAGGCCGCCTGAACGCCAGCGCGGCGGTGTTCCAGGTCGAGCAGGACAACGTGGCGCAAACCGACCCGGGTTACCTGGTGCCGGGTTCCATCAACCAGGCTTATCGGGCCGCACAAGGAACGCGCAGCCGGGGCTTTGACCTGGAAGTGTCCGGAGAAGTCACGCCGGGCTGGAACCTGGCGGCGGGCTGGTCGCATTGGACGGCGCGCGACGGCGACGGCGCGGCCATCCAGACGGACCAGCCGCGCACGCTGGTGCGCGTCTTCACCACCTACCAGCTGCCGGGCGACTGGAACCGGCTGACGGTGGGCGGTGGGGTGAACTGGCAAAGCGGCGTCTACACCATCGCCAGCGGCCCCAATGGCGACGAACGCGTGGGGCAGGGCAGCTACGCCATCACCAACCTGATGGCCCGCTACCGCTTCAACCGCAACCTGTCGGCACAGCTGAACGTGAACAACCTGTTTGACCGCAAGTACTACAGCCAGGTCGGTTTCTACAGCCAGGGCGCGTGGGGGGCTGGGCGCAGCGCGATGGTGACGATGCGATACCAGTACTAAGCGTGGACGCGCTGGGACGCTACTCCGTCGCCAGCAGCGCCACCGGCCCGTCTCGCAGCAGTTGGTCCAGCGCAAGTTCACCGGCCGTGTTCACGCTGGGACGGCGGCCGGAGAGCACGTCGCGCAAGGCGTCCAGGTCCGCGTCCACGTCGGCTGGTAGCACCACGCGCGTGCCCGCCCAAAAATCCGCCGCTTGCGCTGGTTTGCCCTGGGCGTATCCCGCCAAGGCCATGGCGCACAGCCTGGGCGCCACAACCAGCACGCAGCGGCCGTCATGGCGGCGCAGGTAGGCAATGACGTGAGCCGCGCGCGGGCCGTGCGCGGCAAGGGGCGTGTAGTCGCCCACGCGGAAGACGTCGGGGTGGCGTGCCCGCAGCGCCAGCGCGCGTTGGATGAGCGACTGCTTGATGGCGCCGCTGCGCCATGCCCGAGCGTCGGTGGGGATGGGCGTGTCAACGTCCCCCGCCTGGACGCTCGTGGCCGCGTGGTCCCGCAACGGCGTGGTGGCGTCCGTTGCATCGCGGTCCGAGGCGCCGGACGGATCGGATTCGGCCAGCAAGGCCGCCCGCACTGCGTAGTCCACGGGGCGGCGGTTGTCGGGGTCGACCAAGCTGAAGTCCCACAGGTCCGCGCCTTGGTAAAGATCGGGCACGCCGGGCACTGTGTTGCGCAGCACCGTCTGGGTCAGGCTGTTCACCAGGCCCGCCGGCGCGATTTTCAGCGCCCAACTGCCGATGTCTCGCAGCAACGCCTGGCCGTCGCCGGGCTGTTGCAAGGCCTCGATGCATTGCCGGGCAGCGCGCTCGTAGTCGGCGTTCGGGTCAGTCCAGCTGGTGTGCAGCTTGGCTTCGCGCAGGGATTTTTCCTGCCACTGCGCGATGCGGCCTAGAAACTCCGCCACGGCCTCGGGCTGTTCGCTTAGCCGGTCGGGCGACAACGATAGCGGCCACGCGCCCACCAGGCTTTGCAAAAGCAGGTAGCGGTCGGCGGGCGTAGGCGCCCCGGGCGGGGCCAGCCGCGCAATCCAGCCGTCCGCGGTGCGGCGCCAGTCCTCGGGGATTTCAGACAGCACGGCCAGCCGGGCGCGCGTGTCTTCGCCACGCTTGTGGTCGTGGGTGGCGGTGGCCAGCATGGCATGCGGATGCGTGCCCGCACGCGCCGCGCATAGCGCATGGAACTCTTCAAGCGGCAACGTGAACCGCGTCGGGCTGGAGCCCACTTCGTTGCGGGACAACAGCGGGCCGCGTCGGTAGAACAGCGTGTCTTCCAGGGCTTTGGCGGCCAGCGGGGGCGTCAGTTGCTGGAAGCGGCGCAAGGCCAGCGTGCGCGCCTCGGCTTCCTGGGAGTCGGCAGTGTCCGTCGAATCGGCGCCGGGGTTTGCGGCCGTTGCGGCCGTTGCGGCCGTTGCGGCCGTTGCGGCCGTCGTGGAGCCGGATGGCGGCGTGCCCCCGCCCAACCATTGGTCCAACTGGTCCAGCAGGCGCAGGTCGGCCGACGCGTCGCCCAGCGCCACGCGCGCCTGGTCCAGCGCGATGCGGCACCAGTGCGTATCGGCGGGGCTGCGGCCGCCGTCCTCTGCATAGGTGCGGTACACCGGGAATGCCGCCAGTAACGCCGTCAGGACGCGGTCGATGGCGGGCTGGGTCCAATCGCGGGTACGCGCGTCCCTGTGTGCGATGCGTGCCAGCGCCGCCACCAGCGCCTGGCGCTCGCTGGGGAAGTGGCGGGCCAGCATGCGGTGGCGGGCGTCGCGCAGTTGGGCCGGGGCGTCGCGCGGGTCGCGGCTCAGGCTGGCCCAGAACTGTTCCAGCGGCGCCTGGGCCTGGGGCGCATGCAGCAGCGCGCCCACCTGATCCATGAAGTCGTAGCCCGTGGTGCCGTGGGTGGGCCAATGCGGTTCCAGCGCTTCGTCGTCCGCCAGGATCTTTTCAATGACCAGATAGCCTTCGCCGGGCAGGCCGGCCTGGCTGCGGGCGTCGTCCGCCTCGCGCATGGCGCGGCGCAAACGGCGCAGATACGCGCCGGGGCTGGCCAGACCGTCGATATGGTCGATGCGCAAGCCGTCAAGCACGCCTTCGCGGTACAAGCGCAGCACCAGTGCATGCACGGCGTTGAACACGGCCTCGTCTTCCACGCGCACACCCACCAGCTCGCCGATCTCAAAGAAGCGGCGCCAGTTGATGAGGTCGGGCGCGGTGCGCCACCAGGCCAGCCGGTAATGCTGGCGTTCCAGCAAGGCGTGCAGGCGCGCCTGGCCCGCCGCGGTGTCGGGGTCGCAGGCGGCGCACAAGGTGGCCGGGTCGCCGGTGGCCGAGCCGGGCGCCAAGGGCAGTTGCTGGCCGCCGGCTTCGATATGGCTGGTGCCCGATTGCGCATCGTGCACCAGCCGGATGCCGCCCGCCGCCAAGGTTTCGCTGTACGGCTCGGGTAGCACGGGCAGCAGCACCTTGCCGCGCAGCAGAGGGTCGGGCGCGTCCCAGTTGATGTCGAAGGTGCCGGCGTGCGTGCTTTGCCGGCCCAGCCGCAACATGTCGGCCCACCAGGCGTTGGACGCATGCGCGGCCATGTGGTTGGGCACGATATCGGCAATCAGGCCCATGCCGTGGGCGCGCGCCGCGTCGGCGAGTTCGCGCAGCGCGCTTTCACCGCCCAGGTCGGCGCTGACACGCTCGTGGTCGATAACGTCATAGCCGTGGGTCGAGCCCGCCTTGGCCTGGGTGATGGGCGACAGGTACAGGTGGCTGACCCCCAACGCGGCGTAGTAGGGAAGCTGCCGGCGGGCGTCGTCCAACGTGAAGTCGGCGTGCAATTGCAGGCGGGCGGTGGCGCGGGGGATGCTGGGGGCGATGGGCGGGGCGACGGGCTTCATGAGCGGCCCCGCAGTGCGCGCACCGGGCGCAGCCGCGCCTGGCTGGTGTGCGCCGTCAGGCAATCGTTGACCGACAACGGCGCCCGCTGGCGCCAGTTGGGATGCTGGTCGATGGTGCCGGGCAGGTTGGGCTGATCCAGCTGACCGGTCAGGTCTTCCAGCGTAACCAGCATCAGCGGGCAGGGCGTGGCGGCCACAAAACCTAGCAGTTCCGCGCTGGGCGTCTGGCGGGGCAGGGGCCGCGTCGAGGCCGTGGGCGACGAGGCCTGCACCGAACGCCACAGCGTGGCGCGTTCTTCCAGGCGGTCGGCTCGTTGGCTGGCTTCTTCCTGGCCGGGGCCTAGCAGATTCAAGCGGGAACGCCACAGGATGTCCTGGGCGTGCCACCAGCCTTCCAGCGTGGGCAAATCATGAGTCGTGGTCATGGCAACAGCGTGTTTGGGCCATTCCGTAGGGGACAGGAAGGCCGGGGGTTCAGAGGGGGGGCTGGGCGTGTCGGAACCGGCGGCAGCGTCCGAACCGGCGGACGTTGCGGAAGCGGCGGCCGGGTCGGGACTGTCCGCCGTGGCAGAGGCGCGCATGAACCACAGTACGTCCATGCCGAGCACGCCGTGTTCTTCCAGCAGCGCGTCAAAGCCTTCCGGCACCGTGCCCAGGTTCTCGCCCACGATCAGCGCGCGATGCAGCCACGCTTCCAAACCCGTCAAGCGCAGCAGCTGGCGCAGCGGATAGCGCACGTAGCCACCATCTTGCGGACCGGCGCCATCAGGGATCAGCCACATCCGGGCCATGCCCAGGATGTGGTCGATGCGCAGGCCGCCCGCGTGCGACAGACTGGCCCGCAGCATCGCCAGGAAGGCTGAATAGCCGGATTCCTGCAAGGCGGCAGGGGACAGCGCGGTCAGCCCCCAGCCCTGGCCCAGCGGGTTGTAGATATCGGGCGGCGCGCCCACGCTGGCGCGCTTGACCAGGTCGGCCTGGCGGCTCCATGCGTGGCTGCCCAGCGGGCTTGCGCCCACCGCCAGGTCCGCCACGATGCCCACGCGCATGCCCGCGTCGCGGCCGGCACGCTGCGCCTGCTTCAGGCTGGCCGAGGCCAGCCACTGGGCGAACGCATGCGCGTCCACCTCTTGGGCGTGCTGCGCGGCGAACTGCTGCGCGGCCGATGAGCGCGGGTCGCGCAGAGCGGCGGGCCATTGCGTCCACGGCACGGGCGTGCCCGCCTCCAGACTGTGCGCCGCGTGCAGCGCTTCAAACAGCGCGTGGTCGCGCAGGTCCTGCCCGCCGGCGTTACGGAAGGCGTCGTAGGCGCGGCGCTGCTCGTCGCCCGCCGCCACGGCGAAACGGTCATGCAGGCGGCGCAGCAGCTGTTGCCGGAAACCGGCGGCCGCGGGCCAATCGATCAAGGGCTGGGCATCCAGCGAGCGCAAGCGCGTGTGCGTCATCCCCGCCAGGGCATCACGTACGGCGTCAGCGCCCAGGACGGCGGCGGGATCGGCGTACAAGGCGTTCAAGAACAGGCGGCTGGACGGCGAATACGGGCTGCACTGTGCCGGGTCGGCGGCAAACATGGCGTGCACCGGGCTGATCGCCAGCGCGTCCGCACCCGCATTGCCGGCTGCCTGAGCCAGGTCGCGCAGGGCGCCAAAGTCGCCAAAGCCGTGCGTGGCCTGCGTGGGGTCCGGGTTGGGCCGGCGCAGGCTGTAGACCTGCACCGCCAGGCCCCAGGCGCGGGCGTCTTTCTCTTGCAGCAGCTCGTTCAGCCCGGGCGCTCGGCGGGGCGCGACGGCAAGCGTCGTCACGCCGCCGGCCGTGTGCAGCGTGTAGTAACCCGGGGTCGAGGGGGCGCGCAACATCGGCGCGGTGCCGCCAGCCTGCGTAGGTTGGCCTGCACGTTGGCCTGTGCGTGGGTCCGCGCGTTGCGCGGTGTTCTGGTCGGTTGTCTGGCCGGTGATGGCGGGCCCCGCCGGCGGCTCAATCCGATACGCGCCCGCGCAGTCGCGGGGCAGGAACACCGCTTCCTCGGTAACGGCGATCAGCATCGCGGGCAGGCGTGACCGCGCTTGCATGTCGGCCAACCGTTGCCGGCTGTCGCGGATGTCAGCCTCTGATTCGGCGGGCAGGTCCATGGCGGCCAGCAGGGCGCGCAGCGTGTCGGGCGACACGCGTTGCGGGCGCTTGTCCGCGTCCGTCCAGTGTTCCGCGATACCGGCGTCGGCCGCCAACTCCGATAGCCCGGCGGGGGCGTCGGCGCTCATGCGGGTTCCTCCAGCAGCCACACCGTGCTTTCCGAGCACAGGTTGCCCTGGCACAACGCGTCGAACGCACCGGCGCGCGACTCAAACAGCAGCGCCGAGAACAAAGGCGCGGCCGACGCTTGTTGACGCGGCAGCGCCTCCGGCACGGGGCCCAGGTTGACGTACGCGGACAGCAGCGCGCCGTCGGCAAGACGCCACTTGGCATGCACGCTGTGCTCGCCGACGGCACGCGCGAACACGGTCTTGGCGCCGTCCAGGCGCGGTGCGATCACGCGCTGGCGCATGTCCAGCAGCGCGCGGTACAGATCGCGCCACTGCTGCGCGTCGGGGCTGGCCTGTGCGCTCCAGGGGTTGCTCTGGTCCCAGGTGGTTTCGGCGTTGGGGTCCGGCACGGCGTCGCTGTTTGCGCCCGAAAACTCGGGAAACGCGGCGAATTCCCGCTGGCGGCCTTCGCGTACCGCCGTGGCCAGGGCCGGGTCGGTATGGCTGGTGAAGTACAGGAACGGGGCGCGGCTGCCGGCTTCTTCGCCCATGAACACCAGCGGAATCTGCGGGGCCAGCAGTTGCAGCACGACGCCGGCGCGCAGCCGTTCCGTGGTTTCGGCCAAAAGGGTCAGCCGTTCACCGCGCGCGCGGTTGCCGGTCTGGTCATGGTTTTGCAGGAACAGCACGAAAGACGTGGGCGACAGGTGGCCGCTGGGTTCGCCCCGGGCGGCGCCCTGGCGGTAGGGCGACGGCTGGCCCTGGTAGACCCAGCCTTCGCCCAGGCAGCGCGCCAAGGCCTGGGCCGGGCGGTTTGCGTAGTCGGCGTAGTAGCCGCGCGATTCCCCCGTCAGCAGGTGGTGCAGCACGTGATGCGCGTCGTCGTTCCACTGGGCGTCGTAGCCGTCGGTCAGCAGGCTGGCGCGGTTGTCGTCGTTTTCCAGCACCAGATGGATGTGGCGCTGCGCGGGAATCTGGCCCCGAACAAAGCGCGCCAGTTCCACCAGCCATTCCGGGTCGGGGATGGCGTGCACCGCGTCCAGGCGCAGGCCGTCAAAGCGGTATTCCGTCAGCCAGTACAACGCGTTTTCTTCGAAGTAGCGGCGCACGGGGGGCTGGCGAAAATCGATGGCCGAGCCCCACGGGGTGGCCACGTCATCCCGAAAGAACGGGGCGGCGTACTGGGACAGGTAATTGCCGTCCGGGCCGAAGTGGTTGTAGACCACGTCCAGCATCACGCACAGGCCCAGCCCGTGGGCCGTGTCGATCAGCTGCTTCAGGTCGTCCGGCGTGCCGTAAGCGGTGTCGGGCGCATACGGCAGCACGCCGTCGTAGCCCCAGTTGCGCGGACCGGGAAAGTCGGCAATCGGCATCAGCTCAATCACCGTGAAGCCCATATCGGCCAGCTCGGGCAGCTTTTTTGTCAGCCCCGCAAAGCCGCCCGCCAGGCCGGCGTGTGCTTCGTAGATAACGGCTTCGCGCCACGGCCGACCCATCCATGAGGGGTGCTGCCACGGATAGGTGTCCGCGCCCACCACCACGCTGGCGTCGTGCACGTCGCCGTCTTGCAGGCGCGAAGCCGGGTCGGGCGCCAGCAAGCCTTCGCCCAGGCGGTATTGATAGCGCGTTCCCGCCGCGCAATCGACGCCGACCTGCACAAAGCCATCGGCCTCGGGGTGCAAGGGGATGGGAGCACGGCCGGAAATGACCAGCGCCAGGTCGGGCGGGGCGGATGGTGCCCACAGGCGAAAGCGCGTGCGGCCATCGGGCAGCGGCAGCGCGCCGTGGGTATACGGTTCGGGCAACACGGTCATGATGCATTTCCGGAGATGCAGGTGGCAGACAGCAGGACAAGGCTGTGCGCCTGTACGGTGATTTCGTTTTCGGTAACGGGCGCGGCGGGCACTTGCGTGGCCGAATCCAGCTCCCGCAGCCACGCCTGGCCAGGTTCGGGCAGGGCGAAGGTGGCGGGTTCGGCGCCGGGGTTCATCAACAGCAAGGTGATGTCCGCGCTGCCGTCCTCGCGCAGCGCCGCGCGCCGCAGCGCCATCGTGCGTTGTTGCGGGTCGTCCCAGGCCCCCTGGTCGATGGGGCCGCCATGCGTGTCGAACCAGCCAATGGCGCTGACGCCGGGGCACACTTCGCGGGCCGCGTCGCCAAAGCGGGCGGCGCGCAGGCTGGGGTGGTCGCGTCGCAATGCGACCGCGCGGGCGACGAACGTGCTTAACGCACGGCCTTCGTCGCTTTGCGCCTGCGTCCAGTCCAGCCACGACACGGGGTTGTCCTGGCAATAGGCGTTGTTGTTGCCGTCCTGGCTGTTGCCGAATTCGTCGCCGGCCAACATCATCGGCGTGCCGTCCGACAGGAACAGCGTCGCCAGCAGCGCGCGTTGCACGCGGCTGCGGGTTTCCAGGATGGCGGCGTCATCGGTCGGGCCTTCGGCGCCCCAGTTGTGGCTGTAGTTTTCCGAATGGCCGTCGTTGCCGCCTTCGCCGTTGCCTTCGTTGTGGCTGCCGTCGTAGCTGACGACATCCTGCGTGGTGAAGCCGTCGTGCGATGCGATGAAGTTGACGCTGGCCCAGGGACGGCGGTGGCGGCGGTCGAAGATATCGCGCGAGCCGCACAGGCGCGCGGCCATGTCGCCGCGCATGCCTTCGTCGCCGCGCCAATAGCGGCGCACGGTGTCGCGGTAGCGGTCGTTCCATTCCGCCATGCCGGGCGGGTGGCTGCCCAGTTGATAGCCGTCGGGGCCGATGTCCCAGGGCTCCGAAATGAGCTTGACGCCGGCCAGCACCGGGTCCTGCAACAGGGCGTCAAAAAAGCCGGAGCCCGGGTCAAAGCCCGTGCCCTCGCGGCCCAGCGTCACGCCCAGGTCGAAGCGAAAGCCGTCCACGCCATAGGATTGCGTCCAGTAGCGCAGTGAATCGGTGACCATCTGAAGCACGCGCGGGTGCGACAGGTTGACGGTGTTGCCGCAACCCGTATCGTTGATGTAGTAGCGTTCTTCGCCCGGCATCAGGCGGTAGTAGCTGGCGTTATCCAGGCCGCGCCACGACAGGGTGGGGCCCAGTTCGCTGCCTTCGCAGGTGTGGTTGTAGACCACGTCCAGTATCACCTCCAACCCGGCCGCATGCAGGCGCCGCACGGCCTGGCGCAAGTCGTTGGGGCCGCGTTGCAGGTAGGTGGGTTCCGGCGCGAAGAACGACAGCGTGTTGTAGCCCCAGTAGTTGCGCAGGCCGCGTTCCAGCAGGAAGCGGTCTTGCAGGAAGGCGTGCACGGGCAGCAGTTCGACGGCGGTGACGCCCAGGCGGTGCAGGTGTTCAATAAAGCGCGGGGCCGCCAGCGCGGCGCAGGTGCCGCGCAGCGGCGGGCGCAGGTCCTCGCGCTGCATCGACACGCCGCGCAGATGCACTTCGTAGATCGTGGTGTCGGTCCACGGCGTGTCGGGCGCCTTGCTGTTGCCCCAGTTAAAGGGCACGTCTTCGGTCACCACCGCCTTGGCCATGGCCGGCGCGCTGTCGCGGCGGTCCATCGACAAGTCGCCGCGCGCGTGGTTCAGGCGGTACCCGAACAGCGCATCGCTCCAGCTGACCGGGCCGGTCAGTTGGCGGGCGTAGGGGTCCAGCAGCAGCTTGTGCGGGTTGAAGCGGTGGCCGTTGCGCGGGTCGTACGGCCCATGGGCGCGATAGCCGTAGATCAAACCGGGCTGGGCGTCGGGCAGGTAGCCGTGCCAGATTTCGTCGGTACATTCCGGCAGGTCGAAGCGTCGTAGTTCTTTGCGGCCGCGCGCATCGAACACGCACAGTTCGATGCGGGTGGCGTTGGCCGAGAACACGGCGAAATTCACGCCCAAGCCGTCGCTGACGGCGCCCAGCGGATACGGCTTGCCGGAGGTAAGGCGGGTGAACTGAGTGGGGTCCATGGATTCAGCCTTCGTGCGTGAAGAACAAGGTGGCAAGAGGAGGTAGCGTCAGCGACAGGGATTGCGCGTGGCCGTGAGCGGGCTGGTCGGCGGACTGCGCCGCGCCCTGGTTGCCTTGGCCCGAGCCGCCATACCAACCGGCGTCGGTGTTCAGCGTTTCGGCCCAGCGCCCCGCCAGCGGCACGCCGACGCGGTAGCCGTGGCGGGTGACGGGGGTGAAATTGCAGATGGCCAGCATGGTCGACGTGCCGCTGCGGCGCAGGAACGCGGCCACGCTGTTGTCGGCGTCGTCCATGACCAGCCAGGCGAAGCCTTCGGGCCGGGCGTCCATTTCGTGCAGCGCGGGCGAATCGCGGTACACCCGGTTCAAGTCGGCCACCAGGCGCTGCACGCCTTTGTGGCCGGCGTCGTCCAGCAGGCTCCAGTTGATGGTGGCGTCGTGATTCCATTCGGCCGGTTGCGCCAGTTCGCCGCCCATGAACAGCAGCTTCTTGCCGGGATGCGCCCACATAAAGCCCAGGTAGGCGCGCAGGTTGGCCAGCTTGGTGCCGTGGTCGCCCGGCATCTTGTTCAGCAGCGAACCCTTGCCGTGCACCACTTCGTCATGCGATAGCGGCAGGATGAAACGTTCGGAATAGGCGTAGGCCATGCCGAAAGTGATGTCGTGGTGGTGGTACTTGCGATAGACGGGGTCTTCCTGCATGTAGCGCAGCGTGTCGTGCATCCACCCCATATTCCATTTGTAGTGAAAGCCCAGGCCGCCTTCGGACACCGGCGCGGTCACGCCGGGCCACGCGGTGGATTCCTCGGCCACAACGATGGCGTCCGGCGCTTCCTGGCGCACGGTCGTGTTCAAGTCGCGCAGGAAGGCCACGGCTTCCAGGTTCTCGCGGCCGCCATACACGTTGGGGATCCACTCGCCGGGCTGGCGGCTGTAGTCTCGGTACAGCATCGATGCCACGGCGTCCACGCGCAGGCCGTCGATATGGAATTGGCGCAGCCAGTGCACCGCGCTGGCAATCATGAAGGCTTTGACTTCGGTGCGGCCCAGGTTGTAGACCAGCGTGTTCCAGTCGGGGTGATAGCCTTCGCGCGGGTCGGCGTATTCGTACAGCGGCGTGCCGTCAAAGCGCGCCAGCCCGTGCGCATCGTTCGGGAAGTGCGCGGGCACCCAGTCCAGGATCACCCCGACGCCCACGGCGTGGCAGCGGTCCACGAAGCGGGCGAAAGCGGCGGGCGGGCCGAAGCGCGCCGACGGCGCGAACATGCCCAGCGGCTGGTAACCCCAGGACCCGCCGAACGGATATTCCATGATGGGCATCAGCTCGACATGGGTGAAGCCCATGGCGTGCGCGTAGGCGGGCAGCTTGTCGGCAAGCTGGTCCCATACGCAGCGCTCGTTGTCGGCGGCCACCCACGAGCCGGCCTGCACTTCGTAAATCGAAATGGGCGCGTCGGGCTGCTGACGCGCGCCGCGCGATTGCATCCAGCCTTCGTCTGTCCAGACGTGGGGCGTGGGGTCGTCCACCACCGAGGCGGTCGCGGGTGCCGCCTGGGCCCGCCGCGCCATGGGGTCGGCCTTGAACACGATGGCGCCCGCGGTATCGGTGATGGCGAACTTGTAGCAATCGCCCGCGCACACGCCGGGAATGAACAGTTCCCACACGCCCGCGGCGTGGCGCAGGCGCATGGGGTGCCGGCGGCTGTCCCAACTATTGAAATCGCCCACCACCGCGACGCGGCGTGCGTTGGGCGCCCAGACCGCGCAGCGCAGGCCGGGCACGCCGTTCATTTCCACCAGGCGCGCGCCCAGCAGGTCCAACGCCGCGCGCCAGTCTCCGCTGGACAAGGCGCCCAGGTCGGCGTCCGATAGCACCGGTCCGAAGGCATACGGGTCCGCCGTCACCTGTTCCGTGCCGGGCCACTGGATGGCCAACTGATACGAAGCCGGGTCGCCCGGTCGGGCGCCGGGTGCGGCGCCGGTATACAGGCCATGTGCCTGTTCTTGCAGCGGCGTGCGGGTGCCGTCGGCGCTGATTACAGCCACCGCGCCGGCGCCGGGCAACAGCGCGCGTACGGCGCCGTCATGCGGCCCCAGCACGGCGAAAGGGTCGGCGTGCTGGCCCCCGGCCAAGGCTTGCAACGTGGCCGCGTCAACCCGGCCGGCGGGGGGGGAAGACGGCGGCAAGCCGCCGTTGTCAGGAACGCTCATCGTGTTTTTTCCTCGGCGCTGATCGCCGCATCTTGCAAGAGTTCTCGTGCCAGACCCGTCAGGGCGCACAGCGGAATAGAAATCCAGTCCGGCCGGTGCGCCGCTTCGTAGCTGACCTCGTAGGCGGCTTTTTCCAGCTGTGCCAGCTTGAGCAGGGTGTCTTCCTGCGCGCCGGGCAAAGCAATGGCGGTGGACGCGGCTTCCTGGTAGCCCTGCAAGAAGGCCTCGGCCGCGCGCGATCCGAAGCGCGCCAGCAACGTGTCACGCAGATCCTGCGGCACGCCGGGCGCGGCGGGCGAATCGGCGGCCCCGGCGTTGGCGTCGGTGGGCGCGCCGCCCATCGGGTCCGATCGCGCCACGGACGCGGCGGCGTAATCGAACGAACGCAGCATGCCGGCCACGTCCTTGTACGGCGTGGTGATGTTGCGCCGGGCTTCCAGCGTCTGGATCGGTTCGCCTTCGAAGTCGATCAGGTAGGCGTCCGTCTGCGCCACCAGCACCTGACCCAGGTGGAAGTCGCCATGCACGCGAATCAGCGGCGCGCCCACCAAAGCCTGCGCCATCGTGTCCACCTGTTTGCGCAGCCGGTCGCGATGTTCAAACAGCCATTGCGCGCAAGCGTGCGACGGCGCCTCCAGGCGGTCCATCACCGCGCGCAGGTCCTCGTCGGCGCGGTCCAGCTGCGCGGCGATGCGCGTGGCGTGCGCCTGGGCATCGTCGGCGGTGGCCGTCTGCACCGGAAAGGCCGGGTCATCCGTGGCTTGCGCCAGCGCGTTGTGCAGCTCGGCCAGACGGCGGCCGATGGTGCCGGCCATGACCGTGTAGCCCTCCAGGCTGGCCTCGAATTCCTCGGGGCTGTTGCCGCCCAGCATGGCGGCGCCCAGGGTCCGCTTCAGGTAGTCCAGGGTCCACGTCCAGGCGTCGCCCTCGTTGTTGACGAAGGCATGCATGACCGCCAGCGTGTGCGGCACGCCGTCGGCGTCCACCCGCACCACTTCGCCCAGCAATGCCGGAATGTTGGCGTAGCCGGCGCGCGTCAGATGGCGCGACACCTCGACTTCTGGCGACACGCCGGGCTTCACATTGCGGATCAGCTTCAGGATGGCCTGGCTGCCCACGATCACCGAGCTATTGGATTGCTCGGCGCGGATCCACTGCAATTCGGGTTCCGTGCCAAAGTCGATATCGCCCAGCCCGGGCTCGGGCAGGTAGCGGATGATGCCCGGCTTGTCGCCCGGCTTGCCGCCGTCGCGTCCGTCCAGTTCCTGCTTGGCGCGCAGCGCGTCGATCACGCCCAGCACGAAGCCGGGTTGCAGGAAGGCGTCGGCCAGCGTGCCCACTTCCGGGCCGCGCCGCACCCGCGCGATGGGGTATTGCACCTGGGCGGTCTCGTCCCACACCAGCACGAACGGGGCTTGCACGCGCAGGCCGTCGTCAATGCCGTCTTCGGGTTCCACTTCGGCCCAGTAGTACTCGCCGCCCGCGCTGCTGCCGGCGCGCGTGCCGGCGCGCGGGCCGGCGCTGGTGGCGGCAAAGGGCGT
>NZ_JBLVOL010000024.1:0-21875 GCF_053543755.1 Achromobacter semiaridum
GCGCGCGTGATGAACCGCCTGGCCGACCGTGTCGAAAACGACCGCGAGCCGCCCTCCCCCGATGACGATATCGCCGCCTTGCGCCAAGCCGGCATGGCGCAGCTGGCGGAGGCCTTGGCGCAGGCGTTGCCCCTGATGCAAGGCGTCAAGCCGGCCGACGCGGACCCGCTGGATGGCCTGACGCCCGCCCGCCCGCGCACGCCCTGGCGCGTGCTGGCCCGCACTTATCGCCCCGGCCCGACCACCGTGCGTTACCTGATCCGGCTGGGCCTGTGCCTGATCGCGGCGGAAGCCGTGGCGCTGGCCGCATCGCTGCCCCGTTCGTACTGGGTGCCGCTGATCGTCGTGGTGATCTTCAAGCCGAACTTTGGCTCGGTGTTTGCCCGGGCGCTGCAAAGCTGCGGCGGCAGCGTGGTGGGCGTGGCGATCAGCGCCACCGTGCTGGCCGTGGACCAGAATGGCGTCGCCAGCCTGTTGACGGTGGCGGTGCTGGCGGCGCTGCTGCCGTGGTCCATCCGGCGCAACTACGGCCTGTTTTCCGCCATTCTTGTACCGATCCTGATGCTGTTGATCGGCGCCTTGCAACCGGGTTCGTGGGCCATCGCGCTGGCCCGGCTGATCGACGTGGGCGTGGCCGCCGGCATTGTGTTGCTGGTGGGCTATCTGCCGTGGATACGCATCGAACGCAACAACCTGGACCACGCGGTTTCCGCCGCGATGGACACGCTGGCCGCCTACGTCAACACCGTATTCCAGGCAGACGCCGCCAATCGCCACACACTGCGCGCGCGGGCCTACGCCAGCTTGTCGGACCTGCGCATCGCCTTGCAACGCGGCTTGTCGGAACCGCGCCTGGTCAGCCGTCGGGCGCTGGCCTGGTGGCCGGTGGAGGTTGCGCTGGAACGCGTGGCCAACGCGGTCTCCGACACGGCGTGGTCGCTGCCACCCGGCCGGCCCGCACCCGGCGCCGCGCAAGTCGGTCTGCTTGCCCAGGCCTTGCACGCGTTAAGTGTGGCGGTGGCCAGCGGCACGCCGCCGCCGGATGCCGCCATCACGGCGCCATCACCCGCGCTGGCCGACGTGGCCGCCGAGATCGAGAACCTGCGCACCGCGCTGACCGGTCCGGAATTTGCCGCGACGACGCCGGGCGTGCGCCCCCCCAACCCAACTTCCCACCAGGTTTGAACCATGTGTCTTGCCGTATTGGCCCTGCACGCCTTGCCGGGCATTCCCGTCCTGATCGCCGCCAATCGCGACGAATTCCACGCGCGGCCCACGTATCCGGTCGCGCAATGGGCCGATGCGCCCACCGTCTACGCGGGCCGCGACGGCTTGGCGGGCGGCACCTGGATGGGCGTGACCACGCGTGGACGCTTTGCACTGGTGACCAACTATCGCGAACCGGGCAAGCATCTGAACCCTGCCCCGTCACGCGGGGCGCTGGTCGAGGACTATCTGCGCGGTGACGATCCGCCCGATGTTTACCTGGCCCGGACGCATGAGTCGGATCAGGCGTACAACGGTTTCAACCTGATCGTGGGCGACTCGCGCCAGGCCTGGTACCTGAGCAACCGCGACGGCCCGCCGCGCCCGCTTGACCCCGGCATCTACGCGTTGTCGAACCATTTGCTGGATACGCCCTGGCCCAAGCTGGCCCGTACCAAGACGGCGTTTACCGATGTGCTGGGCCGCTCGCCGCAACCCGATCTGCCCGCCTTGTTCGACGCGCTGGCCGACCGCCAGACCGCCACCGATTCCGACATGCCCGCCACCGGCCTGCCGCCCGATCGCGAAAAGCTGCTGAGCAGCCCGTTCATCGTCAGCCCCGATTACGGCACCCGCAGTTCCAGCGTGCTGGTCCTGTGTGATGGGGGCTCGGGGCAACTGGACGAACGGCGCTTTTCACCCGACGGCACGATCAGCGGCGAAAGCCGCCTGGCGTTCGACTGGAAACCTTAAGCGCGCGGGGATATGCTGGCCGGGCCGGCCGGCGGAAACAATCGGTTGATCTTGCAGACCGACCGCTGCGAACTCCTTGCCGGTGCCCAGGTCGAAACGTACTCGTCCACTTCAGGAGAATCAGATGAACAAACGCATTGAACGCTGCACCATGTCGGCCATGATGGCGCTGGGCAGCATGGCGATTGCCGGCGTGTTGTCGACGGCTCAGGCCGCGCTGCCGGCGGTCCAGCAGCAGGGCTCGGTGCAGTACATCAGCGGCGGCATCGGCATCGACGAATCCGAAGCCATGAAAGCCGCCGCCAAGGATTACCCGCTGTCGCTGACCTTCGCCGCGCAGCGCGACGGTAAAGCCGACTACGTGGCCAGCGTGGCCGTGGTCATCCGCGATGCGCAAGGCAAGGAAGTCCTGAAGACCACGGCCGAAGGCCCGTACATGCTGATCAAGCTACCCGCGGGCGCCTACAAGGTTTCGGCAACGTATGAAGGCCGCGCGCAAGAACGCGAAGTGAACGTGCAAGGCGCGGGCAGCGGGCGCGCGGTATTTGAATGGAAGTGATGGTCTGGAAGTGAAGGCCACCGTCACGACCAGCCCCCCCCCCGCTCAGACGCCGGAAAACAGGATCGCGATGACAAAGCCCACGCCGATCGTCCACACCACCGAACGCAGCGCGCCCCAGCCCGCCAGGTACATCGCCAGATAACCCAGACGCACGCCCAGCCAGCACGCCATCAACGTGGCGACGTGGGCGGGCGGCGCCTGCGTGTACAGCGCGAACAGCACGGCCGCGTAGAAGAACGGCAGCGATTCAAACGTGTTGATCTGGGCGGCATTGGCGCGCGCGCGCCATCCTTCCTGACGCCCCAGCCAAGCCCGGGGGTCGTTGTTGTCAAACTTCTGCCCGCCCGCCTTCGCCACAATTGTTGAGACGAACGGCAAAATGGCCGCCGCCAACATCAACCACGCAATCATCTTCATATCGACTCCTGTTGCGGCCACGTGAACCGGCCGGATACGGGGCGGGCACGTCGCCGCCGCTGCGGCATGGTCGCCCGAATGCGGCTAAATGAAAAGGCCGGCGATGGCCGGTGCAGCGTTGCGCGGGTTCTTAGTGCCATGTCGCGCTTGCCCCCCCCGGCGCGGGCCTTACACTTTGCGCTTCGCATTCCCCGCCCTAACGCATCCATGCCTTTGTACAGTCCGTGGCCCGCCTTGTTTTTTGCCGCCTTGATGCTTTGGCCGCCCGCCACGCGGCGCTGGGCGCTGGTGCCGTTGGCGATGGCCTGGGCGTGGGCATGGAGGGATGGGGTGATCGATCCGGTGGCGCTGGCCGCGCCCGCACTGTTGGCTTTGACCGCCGTCTGCATCAGGCCGACTTTCCAGGCCAATTCCCCCGCCACGCCCCCGCCCGCCCTGCGCCTTTTCGGCCATCTACTGTTCGTGCTGCTGGCCGCCGCGCTTTTTTTGCATCTGATACCGGGCTTTCACAACCCGCAAGTCATCGCGCCCGCCCCGCTAAGCGCGGATGCCGTGGCGTTTGGCATGTACTTGAATCTGGATAAACCGCTCGTCGCGTTCTGGGTGATCTTGGTGCTGGCGCCGCCCATGGTGGGCGGCTGCGTGGGCGCGGACGCGGGCCGCGCTCTCGGCAGCGACGCGCGAAGCCATGCGGGCGGCAATGCGGGGGGCATTGCCGTCCACATCGCCGGCCGGACTTTGGTGGCAGCGCTGCTGGCGTGCGCGGCTGCCGTGCTGGTCTGCCTGGGCCTTGCACTCGCGCTGGGCGTGGTGGGCTGGGCGCCCAAGTGGCCCGACACCGGTTGGATCTGGCTGCTCAATAACGCGCTGCTGGTGACGGTGACCGAGGAAGCGCTGTTTCGCGGCTATGTGCAGCAGCAACTGGCCGCGTGTTTGAGGAATCGGCGTTGGGGCGGCTGGGCGGCATTGGGCGTTGCCGCGCTGCTGTTCGGGCTGGCGCACTTTGCCGGCGGATGGCAATGGATGTTGCTGGCCACGATGGCCGGCTTGGCGTACGGCGCCGCCTATCGCTACGGTGGCCTGGCCGCGGCAGTGCTGGCGCACCTGGGCCTGAACGCCGCGCACTTCGGGCTGTTTACCTACCCGATGCGCGCGGTGTTCTAGCCGGCCCGCGACACCCCAGGGGCTTACGGCAGCGCCGGGTAGTCCGTATAGCCGGTGGCGCCCTGCGCGTAGAACGTGGACGGTACGGGGGTGTTCAGCGGCGCATTCAATTCAAAGCGTCGCGCCAGGTCGGGGTTGGCGATGTACGGCACGCCAAAGGCCACGGCGTCGGCCCGCCCCGCTTCGAGGGCGGCTTCGGCCGATTCACGGGTGTAGCCCTCGTTGGCGATGTACACGCCCCCGAACGCCGCCTTCAGGCGCGGGCCCAGGCTGTCTTCGCCTTCATGCTCGCGCACGCACACGAACGCAATGCCGCGCTTGCCCAGCTCGGTGGCCACGTACAGGAAGGTCGCGGCGGGGTCTGAATCACCCATGGTGTGCGCATCGCCGCGCGGCGACAGGTGCACTCCCACGCGGTCGGCACCCCAAACAGCCACGCAGGCATCCACCACTTCCAGCAGCAGGCGGGCGCGGTTTTCCAGCGATCCGCCGTATTGATCGGTGCGGTGGTTGGTGCTGTCCTGCAAGAACTGGTCCAGCAGATAGCCGTTGGCGGCGTGCACTTCAACGCCGTCGAAGCCGGCTTCCATGGCCATTTGCGCGCCGTGGCGGTAGGCGTCGACCACGCCCGCCAGCTCAGCCGTTTCCAGCGCACGCGGGGTCACATAGGCGCGCTTGGGGCGCACGTGGCTCACATGCCCCTCGGCGGCGATGGCGCTGGGCGCAACGGGCAACTCGCCATTCAAGAAAATCGGGTCGGAAATGCGCCCCACGTGCCACAGCTGGGCCACCATCAGGCTGCCCTTGTCGTGGACGGCGGCGGTCACTTTGCGCCAGCCTTTCACTTGTTCGGTGGACCACAGCCCGGGGGTGTCGGCATAGCCCACGCCTTGCGGCGTCACGGCGGTGGCTTCCGACAAGATCAGGCCCGCGCCCGCGCGCTGGGTGTAGTACTCGACCATCAGGTCGTTGGGAACACGGCCTTCGCTGGCGCGCTGGCGCGTCAAGGGGGCCATGACAATACGGTTGCGCAACGTCAGCGCGCCGACGCGCAGGGGTTCAAACAGCTTGCTCATGCAGATTCCTACATATCCTGGTTCAACTGCCGCAGGAATGCGGCAATCACAACTTCATTGCGACGGAAAAAGACCCACTGCCCCACCTTGGTCGACGTAATCAGCCCCGCGCGCTGCAACACAGCCAGGTGCGAGGACACGGTTGACTGCGACAAGCCGCAGCGGTCGTCGATGTGGCCCGCGCACACCCCGTGTTCGAAGGTGTGGCCCGGACGTTCCTCGAAATACGCATGCGGCGTCTTCAGCCATGCCAGGATGTCGCGCCGCACCGGATTGGCCAACGCCTTGATGATGGCGTCGGCGTCAATGGCGGGTGCGGCATGGGACGGATCGTCGGACGAAGTGGAAGCGGGTTGGGTCATATTGGTATATCGCAATTTATCGAATCATAAATCGAATAAGTTCGATATATGGTCATGCCCCTGCGGGGAACAAGGTTTTGCGGATTCGTTTGTGCTCAGTCGCCCTGCACGCGCCCGCGCAGGCGCTTGACCTCGCCATGCAGCACTTTGCGCTGCACGCGACGGCGTTGGGACGAGCGGGTGGGCTTGGTCGCGCGACGCGGTTTGTCGACCTGGATCGCGTTGCGCACCAGGGTCACCAGCCGTTCGATGGCTTCGGCCCGGTTTTTTTCCTGGCTGCGAAAAGACTGCGACTTGATGACGATGACGCCGTCTTTCGAGATGCGGTGATCGCTGACGGCGCACAGCGCGTCCTGCACCTCTTGCGGCAAGTGCGAGGCCCGCACGTCAAAGCGCAGGTGGACGGCGCTGGACACCTTGTTGACGTTCTGGCCGCCCGCGCCTTGGGCGCGGATCATGCTGAACGTCAGGTCGCGTTCGTCGATATACAGGGAATCTTGGACATGAAACATAGGGCGGGAGTCTATACCAAGTAAAATATTCCGCTTTTGCCCGATTTTGATGCTGACCCTGGGTGGCTAGCAACCCCTAGCCAGCAACCTCTATGACCTACACCGCCAAAGAAATTTTCAAGACCCTGCAAGGCGAAGGCGCCCACGCAGGCCGCGCGGCGGTATTTTGCCGGTTTGCGGGGTGCAACCTGTGGACCGGCCGCGAAAGCGACCGCGCCAGCGCCGCCTGCACGTTCTGCGACACCGACTTCATCGGCACCGACGGCGAAGGCGGCGGCAAGTTCGCCACGCCGGACCTGCTGGCCGATACCATCGCCGCCACCTGGGGCCCCGGCACCGAAGACCGCTACGTGGTCTTCACCGGCGGCGAACCGCTGCTGCAACTGGACGCGGCGCTACTGACCGCGATCCACGCACGCGGCTTTACCGTGGCCATCGAAACCAACGGCACCGTCAAGCCGCCCGCCGGCATCGACTGGATTTGTGTCAGCCCCAAGGGCACCGCGCCCATCGTCATTGACCGGGGCCATGAATTGAAGCTGGTCTACCCGCAGCTGAACGCCCTGCCCGAGACCTTCGCGCATCTGGATTTCGAGCACTTTTTCCTGCAACCCATGGACGGCCCGGCGCGCGTGGCCAACACCGAAAAGGCCGTTCAGTACTGTATGCAGCATCCGCAATGGCGGCTGAGTTTGCAGACCCACAAATACATAGGCATTCCATGATTTACCCCCACGCGCGGCGGACCGCGCGATGATTTCCGTGACCCGCAGGCTGGAATTCGACGCCGGCCACCGCATCCCCGACCACCGCAGCCAATGCCGCAATCTGCATGGCCACCGCTATGTGCTTGAAATCACCCTGACGGGTGACGTGGTGCAGGCCCCGGGCGAATCCGACAACGGCATGTTGATGGATTTTTCCGAGATCAAGCACATCGCCAAGACCCACATCGTGGACGTCTGGGATCACGCGTTCCTAGTGTTCGAGGGCGATGCCGCCGTGCGCGGTTTCCTGGACACCCTGCCCGAGCACAAGACCGCGGTGCTGGACCGCATCCCCACCGCCGAGAACCTGGCCAAGATCGTCTTCGACACGCTGGCGCCGTACTACCACGGCCACTATGGCGCCGACCTGCGCCTGACCCGCGTGCGCCTGTACGAAACGCCCAACTGCTGGGCTGACTGCGCGGAATAATCCGCCGCGCCGTCGCGACCACGGCGCCACGTAGGGCCGCTTGCTGGGGCCGCCTTTGCGGCCCCATTTTTCCGTCCATGGAAAAGTCCGCATTGATCTGACCGATTGGAAAAATCAATGGAGATATTCGCCATATTCAATTATTAGTAAGCTAATAGATAGGATACAATCGATTTCCATGAACACTCCTTCCGACTCCCAACTCATGGCCACCACCGCCAACCTGATGGTGCTGTCCCGCGCCTATCGTGGCGCCGCCGACAAGGCGCTGGCCGACTACGGTTTGTCGCAGGCCACCGCCTGGCCCGTCATCCTGGCCGGCCGCCTGGGCGACGGCGTGCGCCAGGGCGCGCTGGCCGAGGCGCTGGGCGTCGAAGGCCCGTCCCTAGTTCGCGTGCTGGATCAATTGGTGGCCGCCGGCCTGATGGAACGCCGCGAAGACACCCATGACCGCCGCGCCAAAACCCTGCATTTGACCGAAGCCGGCCATGCGCTGCGGGCTCAGGTCGAAAACGTGCTGGTGGAACTGCGCCGGCGCGTATTCAACGGCGTCAGCGAATCCGATTTGCAAGCCTGTCTGCGCGTGTTTGACGCGCTGAGTGTGTCGCTGGGACGCGGCACAGGGGCCCATCAACAGGACAACGCATCGTGAAATTGCCGAACGTTCGCGAAACCATTTTTTCGCTCAAGAGCTATCTAAGCGCCATCATGGCGCTTTATCTGGCCTACAGCATTGGTTTGCCGCGTCCGTTCTGGGCGATGACCACCGCCTATGTCGTGGCGCAGCCCTGGTCGGGCGCGGTGCGCTCCAAGGCGCTGTACCGCCTGGTCGGCACGTTTGCGGGGGCGGCCGCCACCGTCTATATGGTGCCGCGCCTGTCCAATTCCCCCGTCGTCATGACGGCCGCCATGGTGATGTGGGTAGGCGCCTGCCTGTACATGTCGGTGCTGGACCGCACGCCCCGGTCGTACCTGTTCATGCTGGCCGGTTACACCGCCGCCATGATCGGGTTTCCCAGCGTGACGGACCCGTCGCTGGTGTTCGACACGGCGCTGGCC
Source organism: Achromobacter semiaridum (assembly GCF_053543755.1). NCBI lineage: Bacteria > Pseudomonadati > Pseudomonadota > Betaproteobacteria > Burkholderiales > Alcaligenaceae > Achromobacter > Achromobacter semiaridum. The sequence continues at coordinate 8,309 of NZ_JBLVOL010000024.1, forward strand.
CGGGTGGAAGAAATCAGCCTGGGCATCGTGTGCGCCACGCTGGTCCACAGCATTGTGCTGCCGCGTGGCCTGGCGCCCGCGCTGACGCTGCAACTGGACAAGGCCGTGCGCGACGCCCGCAACTGGATGCACGACACGCTAAGCGGCAAGACCGCCGAACAGCGCGACCGCGATCGCCGCGTGCTGGCTAACGACATCACCCAGCTGCGCCTGCTGTCCACCCACGTGCCGTTCGACACCAGCAACCTGCGCTGGACGTCCGGCGCGGTGCGCGCCATGCAGGACCAGATTTCAGCGTTGACCCCTGCCGTTTCGGCCGTGGAAGACCGCCTGCGCGCGCTTCAGGCCAATGACCAGCCGTTGCCCGACACGGTGTCCGCGCTGCTGAACGATATTTCAGAATGGATCAATGCCGGCGCCCAGGCCTCGCACGACACCGCCGTGCAACTGCGCGCGGCCGTCTCCCATGCCACGCCCGCCATCGACAGCCATTCCACCTGGCGCGACGCGTTGCTGGCCAGCCTGATGACCCGGCTGCGCGAACTGATCGATACCTATGACGAATGCCTGGCGCTGCGCCGCGAAATCCACGCCGGCTTGAAAGGCGCGCCACGGCGCGGGTCGATGCGGGGCGGGATGCACCACGCCCGCCCTGCCCGCGACCCCAACGCCGCGCTGCACCGCGACCACGGCATGGCGCTGCTGTCGGCGCTGGCCGCGGGCGTGGCCATTTCCGTGTGCTGCGCCTTCTGGATCGGCACGGCCTGGAGCAACGGCGCCACGGCCGCATTGATGGCCGCCATCTTCAGCTGCTTCTTTGCGTCGCAGGACAACCCGGTGCCGGGCATCATGCAGTTCCTGACCTACACGGTGTATTCGATTCCGCTGTCGGCGCTGTACCTGCTGGGCATCATGCCCGCCATACATTCGTTTGAAATGCTGGCGCTGGCGATGCTGCCCACCGCCTTCGTGCTGGGCATTTTCATCGCGCGTCCCGCCAGCACCGGCAAGGCCATGGCGATGCTGTTCGGCTTCTTGGGCACCATGGCGCTGCAAGACACCAACACCGCCGACATCGTGTCGTTTATCGATACGCAGGTGGCGCAGTGCATGGGCGTGGCCACGGCGGCCATCATTGCCGCCATCTTCCGCACGGTCAGCGCCGACTGGAGCGCCCGCCGCATCCAGGCCGCCAACTGGAAAGAACTGGCCACGCTGGCCAGCTCGCCGCGCGCGCCGTCGCGCCACACCTACACCGCCCGCATGCTGGATCGCATCGGCCTGCTGCAACCGCGCCTGGCGCTGGCCCAGCGGCCCGACGACCTGGTTGCGGCCGATGCGTTGAAGGATTTGCGCGTGGGCCGTGACATCACCGAACTGCAACGCGCGCGTCGCCATCTGCCGATGGCCGAAGCCACGATCCAGCCGGTGCTGAACAGCCTGGCGCAGTTTTTCCGCGCGCGCTCGGCGTGGCGCGTTGGCGAAAAAACGCCTGAATTCCTGGCGCAGATCGACCGCGCGCTGTCCAGCGTGGCGGGCTCGCCGCAAGGGGTGGCCGCGCGCGACCGCGCGGTGGTGGCGCTGGTGGGCATCCGCCGCGCCTTCTTCCCTGACGCCCCCGACTACCAACCCGCCCATCCCACCATGGAGGGCCACGCATCATGATCGGCGAATTCAATCTGTACGGCATTTACTTCCCCTGGCTGCTGGTGCTGGGCGTGGTCACGCTGGGCGTGGCCTGGGCCTTGCGCCGCGTGCTGGCGCGCATCGGCCTGTATCGCCTGGTATGGCACCCCGCGCTTTTTGATCTGGCGCTGTTCGTGGTGCTGCTGTATGGCGTGTCGCTCATTTCCCCTTATTTTCTTCAGAGATAGGTATGAAACTTCCCAACGCCCTTCGCCCTGCCGCCATCGGCAAGTTCGCGGTGACGGCCATCGTCGTCGCTGCCGCGGCCTACGCCGGCTGGCAGTTGTGGGTGCACTATGAAGTCGAGCCCTGGACGCGCGACGGCCGCGTCAAGGCCTACGTGGTGCAAGTGGCGCCCGACGTTTCCGGCCTGGTCACCAGCGTGCCCGTGCACGACAACCAGGACGTGAAGGCGGGCGACCTGCTGTTTGAAATCGACCGTGCCCGCTTCCAGCTGGCGTTCGACCAGGCGCAAGCCTCGGTGCGTTCGCAACAGGTGGCGCATGACCAGGCGCTGCGCGACGCCAAGCGCAACCGTTCGCTGGGCCAGTTGGTGGCCGCCGAAGCCGTCGAACAAAGCCAGACCAAGGTGCAGCAGACCGAAGCCGCGCTGGCGCAAGCGCAGGTGCAACTGAACACCGCGCGCCTGAACCTGGAACGCAGCCGCGTGGTGGCCGCCAGCGATGGCCGCATCACCAACCTGGATCTGCGCGCGGGGTCGTACGCCACGGCCGGCCGCGGCGTGATGGCGCTGGTGGATGCGGGCTCGTTCTACGTCGAAGGCTACTTCGAAGAAACCAAGCTGCCCGGCATCCAGGAAGGCGCGCCCGTCACGGTGACGCTGATGGGCGATTCGCGCCATATCCGTGGCCATGTGGAAAGCATCGCCATGGGCATTGCCGACCGCGACCGCAGCACCGGCGCCAACCTGCTGCCCAACGTGAACCCCACCTTCAACTGGGTGCGCCTGGCGCAGCGCATTCCGGTGCGCGTGAAGATCGACGACGTGCCCGAAGGCGTGCGGCTGGTCGCCGGCCAGACCGCCACCGTGTCGGTGGACCCCACGCCCGCGCCCAGGCAGGCCGCTGACCGCAACGCCGCCCGCTGACCCTGCAACGCGCGCCCCACAACCCTTCTTTCATCTCATATCAACGCCAAGCCGTAGCTGCCATGAACACCAAATTTCTTCTGCCGTTGACGCTGGCCATTGCGCTGGCCGGATGCACCACCGTGGGCCCTGACTACCAGGTGCCCGCCGCGTCGGTCGCCCAGCGACAGAGCGCGGCCGCCCCCTTCGTCGAGGCCGGCTCCAAGGTGTTCGCGCAGGAAGCGGTGAGCGGCCACTGGTGGCGTCTGTATAACGACCCCGTGCTGGACGGGCTGGTGGAAAAGGCACTGTCCGCCAACACCGACCTGCGCGTGGCCGGCGCCAACCTGGAACGCGCACAGGCTGCCGTGCAGGAATCGCAGGCGCAGCAGCAACCCGGCATCGGCGTGAATGCGTCGCCCTCGTTCGGCCATGTGTCCGGCTTGCAGGAACTGCAACCCGGCATCGACCCGCCCAACCACTGGGCCTATTCCGCGGGCGCCAGCGTGTCGTATCAACTGGATCTGTTCGGCCAGATCCGGCGCGCCATCGAAGCCGCTACCGGCGACGCCCAAGCCGCCCAGGCCGCTTACGATGCCACCCGCGTGACCGTGGCCGCCGAAACCACGCGCGCCTACGCCAACATGTGCGCGGCGGGCATGCAGCTGGCCTCGGCCCAACACTCCGTGCAGGTGCAAAAAGAATCGCTGGACGCCGTCAGCCGCTTGCAGCGCGCCGGCCGGGGCACCACGCTGGACGTCACGCGCGCGCGCAGCCAGCTTGAACAATTGCAGGCCAACCTGCCGCCCTTTCAGGCACAGCAGCGCACGGCGCTGTACCGCCTGGCCGCGCTGACGGGGCAAACCCCGAACGACATTCCCGCGTCCTTGCTGCAATGCGCCGCCGCGCCGCGCCTGAGCAGCACCATTCCCGTTGGCGACGGCGCCGAACTGCTGCGCCGCCGCCCCGATATCCGCCAGGCCGAACGCACGCTGGCAGCGGCTACCGCGCGCATCGGCGTGGCCACCGCCGACCTGTATCCCAAGGTCACGCTGGGCCTGTCCGCCGCATCGGGCGGCCCCGCCGCCATGTTTGGCGACCGGGGCACGTTCAGCTGGAGCGTGGGTCCGCTGATCTCGTGGACCATCCCGAACACGGGCGCGGTGCAGGCCCGCATCGCCGAAGCCGAAGCCAGCACGAAGGCGGCGGTGGCGCGCTTTGACGCCACGGTGTTGAACGCGCTGCGCGAAACGGAAAGCGCACTGGTCGTCTACGCCCGCCAGCTGGACCGCGACGCCGCCTTGCGCGCCGCCCGCGACCAAAGCGCCGAAGCCGCCTCGCAAGCACGCCGCCTGTTCCAATATGGCAAGACGGACTACCTGACCGTGCTGGACGCCGAACGTACGTTGGCCACCAACGAAAGCGCCCTGGCCGCCTCGCAAGCCGAACTTAGCGGCGACCAGATCGCCGTCTTCCTGGCATTGGGCGGGGGCTGGGAAAAGTAGCCAGACGCTTTACTCGCACCTGCGCCCTGCCTTGTAGGCTGCGGCTTCCCAAAGCGCCCGACCCGGGCGCTTTTTTTCGTCCTGTCGCGGCTGGCCTGAAGCATGCCGAGTCAGCGCCGGGCGGGGAGCCCTATCCCGATTTGCCATGCCGATCAAATCCATTTCCATAATATGGATGGATCATTGCCGTACGGCTTTTCGCGCCCGTAGAATTCGGTGCATACCTACACGAAGACATGAGACAAGCTGGGGTACACGCCCCTACGCCTTCGCCCGCCGGGCCGCAACACGACCAAACCAGAATCCATATTATGGAATCCCCGCGCACCCCCATTGACGCCAGTGTGCTCGACAGCATCACCAAGCTCGGCAGCGCGGACGCGGGCCGCGTGGTGATCGCCGGTTCCCACGGCGGGCGCTATGCCGCCTATTGCGCCGCGCGCGGCCGGGTGCGGGCGGTGATCCTGAACGACGCCGGCCTGGGGCTGCGGCAAGCGGGCATTGCCGGCCTGTCGGACCTGCAACGCTGGGGCGTACCCGCCGCCACCGCCGACTATCAAAGCTGCCGCATCGGCGATGGCGCCGACATGCTGCGCCACGGCGTCATCAGCCACGTCAATTTACGGGCGCAAGCCTTGGGCTGCGTGCCTGGCATGCGCGTGGCCGAGGCCGCCGCGCGGCTGGCCCTGTCGTCAGCCTCCTACCCACCGCCCACGTTGCAAGACGAGTCACGCAGCGTGTTGCGGACGGCGGCCGACGGCACGCCGCAAGTCATCGGCGCGGATTCCGTATCGCTGCTGGATCAACGCGACGACGGCCTCATCGCCGTCACGGCATCGCACGGCGAACGCCTGGCCGGTCTGGCCACAGACGGTGTCAAGGCCGCGCCCCGGCTGGTCACCTTCAACGACGCCGGCATGGGCCGCGACGGCGCGGGCACCGGCCGGCTGCCGCTGTTGCAGCAGCGCGGTATCGCGGGGCTGACCGTGTCCGCCCATAGCGCCTGCATCGGCGACGCGCGGTCCTGCTACGACGAAGGCGTGATCTCGTCAGCCAACGCGCGCGCCCGCGATCTGGGCGGCCGCGTCGGCACCCCACTGAAAACCTTTATCGATGCCCTGCTCAACGGGCGCGCCAACACTTAAGACTCAGGAGCACACCTCGCATGTCGGAAAAACTGGAAATCACGGGTGGCGAAGCCATCGCGCGCATGTTCGCCGCGCACGATGTCGGCTTGATGTTCGGCATGGGCGGCTTTCAGCTGCTGCCGTTCTACGACGCCGTGCGTCGCCTGAATCTGAACCATCACCTGATCAACGACGAGCGCTGCGCCGTGTTCGCGGCCGACGCCTACACCAAGGTCAGCGGCCGGCCCGGCGTGTGCGACGCCACGCTGGGGCCGGGCGCCACGAATCTGGTCACCGGCCTGGCTGAAGCCTTCAACGCCGGCACGCCGCTGGTGGCGCTGGTGGGCGATTCGCACCGTCTGCATTCCTGGAAGAACATGACGCAGGAAGCGCGGCAGCTGGAAGTGCTGCGGCCGGTGGTGAAAGACGTGCTGCGCATCGAGATGATCGAGCGCATTCCGGAACTGGTGCGGCGCGCCTTTGCCGTCGCCACCAGCGGGCGCCCCGGCCCCGTGGTGCTGGACGTGCCTGAAGACATCGCGCATGCGGTCCACGCCTTTGATGCCGACGCGTTCTACGCCAGCGCCAACACCCGCCGGGCCCCGGCACTGCGCTGCCGGCCCGATGCGGACCACCTGGCGCAAGCCGCCAGCATGCTGGCCGGCGCCGCGCGGCCCTTGATGCTGTGCGGCGGCGGCGTGCATATCAGCGACGCCGCGTCGGCGGTGCAGGCCTTTGCGCAGCGCTTCAACATCCCGGTGGCCCACACCATGAGCGGCAAGGGCGCCATCGCGTGCAGCGACCCGCTTAACGCCGGCCTGTTCGGCCGCTACAGCCGCATCGCCAACGACTTCATCGCCAAGGCCGATTGCCTGTTCGTGGTGGGCTGCAAGCTGGGCGAAGTGGCCACGCGCCGCTACGAGCTTTTGAGCGCGGGCGCCCCCGTCATACACCTGGACATCGTGGCCGAAGAATTCGACCGCACGACCACGCCCGCCCTGCGCCTGTGGGGCGACGCCCGCGCCACGCTGCAAGAGCTGGCCGAACGCATGGCCGACCAACCGCTGCAAACCGACCGCCAAGCCTACGCGGATGAAGTCGGGCAAGCCATGCACACGTGGCGTGAATCCGTGCAGGGCAAGCTGACGTCGCCGGACAGCCCCATCGGCATGGCGCGGCTGATGCACGAGATCAACGCGACGCTGCCCGAAGACGGCATCCTGGTCGCGGACGGCGGTTTTGCCGCGCATTGGGGCGGCCTGCTTTTCGACACCAAGCGTGCCGGGCGCGGCTTCGTGCCGGACCGGGGCTTTGCGTCCATCGGCTACGGCATCCCGGGCGCGATCGGAGCCGCCGCCGCCGCGCCGGGCCGTCAGGTCATCAGCCTGACGGGCGATGGCGGCTGCAATATGTCGCTGGGCGAATTGGAAACGGCGGTGCGCATGGGCCTGGCCTTCACGCTGGTGGTGGTGAACAACGCGGCATCGGGGTATATCAAGGCGCTTCAGCATCTGATGTACGGCAGCGGCAGCTACCAGTCGTCGGATCTGGTGGAAACCAACTACGCCAATGTGGCGCGCGCGCTGGGCTGCAACGGCATCCGCGTGGAAGACCCCGCCGACATCCAGGCGGCGTTGGCCCGCGCGTACGCCTGCAAGGACCGCCCCACCATCCTGGACGTCGTGGTGACACGCGACCCGGCGCACATGCTGCCGGGGGTGGACAGCCGCGCCGCGAAGATCAAGCCGGGCGACCGCATCGCGTGACGTTCGGCCAGGGCACAGGCCGGCACAAGGCCTGGCGTCCCCGAAAAGGCTGGACGCACAACAATAGCAAGCAAGGAGACAACATCATGAAGAGAAGAACCTGGATCACCCTGGCGGCCGCGGCCCTTGCCGTATCGCTGTCCGGCGCGGCCGCCGCGCAAGCGAATTACCCCGACCGCCCCGTGCGCCTGATCGTGCCGTTCCCGCCGGGCGGCACGTCCGACGTGGTGGGCCGCATCTTTGCCGAAGCGCTGGGCAAGCAACTGGGTCAGCCGGTGGTGGTGGAAAACCGGGGTGGCGCGGGCGGCACGGTGGGCACACGAGCGGTGGCTTCCGCCGCGCCCGACGGCTACACGTTGCTGCTGGGCACGTCCAGCACCAACGGCACGAACTCGGCCGTGTACCAGAACCTGCCCTACGACGCCGTCAAGGATTTCACGCCGGTCACGCAGATCATCCGTGTGCCGGGCGTGATCGTCGTCAACAAGAACTTTCCGGCCAAGGACTACGCGCAGTTCTTCGCGCTGGTCAAGGGCGCCCCGGGCAAGTATTCGTATGCGTCGTCGGGCAACGGCGGGGCCACGCACATGGCCATGGAGTACTACAAGTCCCTGTCGGGCCTGGACATGATGCACGTGCCGTATCGCGGCACGGGGCCCGCGTTGAATGACGTCATCGCCGGGCAGGTGCCGATACTGTGGGACACCGCCGCCTCGTCCATGGCGCACATCCAGTCGGGCAACCTGCGGGCCATCGTGGTGGCGGCCAAGGCCCGCCTGCCGCAACTGCCCGACGTACCCACCTTTGCCGAAGTGGGCCTGCCGGACTACGACGCCGAAATGTGGAACGGCCTGCTGGCGCCCGCCGGCCTGCCCAAGGACGTGCTGGCCAAGCTGAACGACGCGTCGCGCAAAGCGCTGGCCGACCCCGACGTGCAGGCCAAGTACGCGGGCGTGGGCGCCTATGTGGTGGCGGACAAGCCGGATGCGTTCGGCGCGATGATCCAGGCGGACGTGTCCAAGTGGAAGAAGGTGGCCGACTTCGCCCACATCTCGGTGCAATGACATGGGACAGCGCGTCAAGGACAAGGTAGCGCTGGTGTTCGGCGCGGGGGCGTCGGGGCCGGGATGGGGCAACGGCAAGGCGGCCGCCGCGCTGTATGCGCGCGAAGGGGCGCGCGTGTACGCGGTGGACGTGCGCGCGGAGGCGGCCCAGGAAACCGAACGCGTCATCCAGGGCGAAGGCGGGCAGTGCCGCGCGCTGGTGGCCGACGTGACGCAGTCGCAGCAGATCCAGGCCGTGGTGGCGCGAATACTGGACGAGGCCGGCCGCATCGACATCCTGCACAACAATGTGGGCATCACGGAAATGGGGGATCCCATCGAGGCGTCAGAGGAAAGCTGGCATCGGGTGCTGGACACCAACCTGACCGGCGTGTTCCTGACCTGCAAGCACGTGCTGCCGGCCATGCTGGCGCAAGGCGGCGGCTGCATCGTCAACATCTCGTCGCTGGCCTCGATTCAGGTCAACACCTATCCGTACACGTCCTACTACGCGGCCAAGGCGGGCTTGAACCACCTGACGCGGTCGCTGGCGGTGCGCTACGCGCCGGACAATATCCGCGTCAACGCGGTGCTGCCCGGCGTGATCGATACGCCGCTGATCTACCAACAGATTGCCGGCCAGTTCCAGGACGTCGAGGAAATGCGCCGCCGCCGCAACGCCGCCAGCCCGATGGGCCGGATGGGCGACGCCTGGGACGTGGCGCATGCCGCCCTGTTCCTGGCCAGCGACGAGGCCAAGTACATCACCGGCGTGTGCTTGCCGGTCGATGGCGGCAAGGCCTGCGCGGGGCGCTAGCCGGGGGTGTGGCTGCGGCTGTGGTTGTGACCGTGGTTGTGACCGTGGTTGTGGCTGCGGTTGTGGCTGCGGTTGTGGCTGCGGCTGCGGCTGCGGCTGCGGCTGCCGTTTCGGCCGCGGCCGCGGTTGCCTTCAGGCGCGCGGGAGCAGATCCGCCGACAGTTCGGACGCGGCGCGCTGCAACGCGGCCACCACATCATGCAGCCGAGCCCCCGACAGCCGCGAACGGATCGCCGCCACGCTCAGCGCGGCCACCACGTTCTGTTCGCGGTCGAACACCGGCACGCCCACGCCCAGCATGTCGGGGATGATGCGCCCCGGGTTCAACGCATAGCCCTGCTTGCGCGCGGCGGCAATGTCGTCGCGCAGCATGTCGGTGGACGGCAGGTCGGGCGCGGTGGTGGCGTCGTAACGAGCCAGCACGCGATCGATATCGTCGTTGGGCAAAAACGCCAGCAGCGCCAGGCTGCCCGCCCCCACGCCCAAGGGCCGCCGATGGCCCACTTCCAGCGTCAGGATCTTGATGGGAAAGTCGCCCGTCTTGCGGTCCACGCACACTGCTTCGTGGCCGGAACGCACGGACAGAAAGCTGGTATCGCCCGTGGATTGCGCCAACCGCAACACAGCCGATTCTGCGATGGCCTTGATGCCATGGCGGCTTTCGGCAGCCAGACCCAGAATGTATGACTCGCGGCCCAGGCTATAGGTTTTGAGCTTGGGGTTCAGCGACAGAAAGCCCTCTTGCAGCAACGCTGACAGCATGCGATGCGCGGTGGGCGGCGTCAGGCCGATGTCGCGCACGACATCGCTCAAGCCGACGCCACGCGCGGGCGCGGCGCCCACGTATTTCAACAGGCGCAGCACGCGGAAAATGCTTTGGGCGCCGCCCACGGAGTCGGCGGCGCGCGGCGGGGCGGGCACGGAAGATCGCGCGGTGCTCATCGCGCGATCAATGCAGGGTGGTGCCGTCGGGCGGCGTCTGGTTCAGGCCCAGCGCCGCTTCCCAGGCGCGCAGCGGCACGCAGGTCTGCAAGCGGACGATGGCGCGTTCGATCAACGCGGGATGCAGTTCGTGGCCAACATGGCTGGCGATGTCGATGGTGGAATCGCCATGCAGCGCCTCCAGCCGCGCCTGGGCCGCCTGGATGTGGGACACATTCATGACGGGGTCGTCGGCCCCGTGCAGCAGATGCAAGGTAGTGAATTGCGGCGCGGTCTTGGGCAACTGGGCATAGCGGCCCGAAAACGCGATGATGCGGCCGGCCATGCCGTCGTGGGCCTGCACCAGTTCCAGCGCCATGATTGCGCCCTGCGAAAAGCCCGCGATCGCCGTGTCCGACTGCAATAGCTTGAAGCGGGCCTGCGCCTGGCGCACATAGGCTTCCAGGGGCGGCATGGCGGCCGCCACGCGTTCGGCGCGATTGTCTTCGGTCACGCCGCGCACCGAAAACCACTGGCGCCCCGCGTTGCCGCCGTCAAAGGGTTGGAAACCTTCGGGCACCAGCACCGCCGCCGTCGGAAAGGCCGCGCGCACGGCACGGGCCAAGGGCCGCAGGTTATCGGGGGACCCGCCCACGCCATGCAGCAGGATGAACAACTGGCGCACGTCGATGCCCGCCTCGGGTAGGAATTCAAGAGATTCGGTAGATGCCATGAAACTGCTCCGTGCTGGCCCGGGCCGCTGGACTGCGCCGCGATGGCCGCATTGTAAAATGCGCGGCTTTACCGTTGGCGGCGTGCTCGGCGTCGGCGGCCGCTTGGCGACCATTTGGCGACCACTTGGCGACCACTTGGCGACCACTTGGCGGTCGTCTGGCGGTCGTCTGGCCGCCGCAAGCGTGACCGGACCCCGCCCACCCCTTGCCTGAATGCCGCCTCGGCGGCCACTTGACCCCCGCAATGCAGACACACACCCCCGATTCTGGCGCGACTTCCGATAGCCGGAATCAGCTTCACCGCGTGCTCAAGGCGCGCCACCTGACGATGATAGCGCTGGGCGGAGCCATCGGCACCGGCCTGTTCGTCGCCTCGGGCGCGGCCATCGCGCAAGCGGGCCCGGGCGGCGCCCTGCTCGTCTACCTGGTGATCGGCCTGATGGTCTACTTCATCATGACCAGCCTGGGCGAGCTGGCCACCTTCATGCCGGTGTCCGGGTCGTTCTGCACCTATGCGTCGCGCTATGTAGACCCCGGCTTCGGCTTCGCGCTGGGATGGAATTTCTGGATCAGCTGGGCCACGGTCGTCGCCGTGGACGTGGTGGCCGCCCAATTGGTCATGGCGTACTGGCTGCCGGACACGCCGGGCTGGATATGGAGCGTGGCCTTTTTGGCACTGACCTTCGGGTTGAACGCGTTTTCGGCGCGCAGCTTCGGCGAGGCCGAATACTGGTTCGCCATCATCAAGGTGGTGGCGGTGCTGTGCTTCATCGCCGTCGGGCTGGGCATGCTGGTGGGCATCATCCACAGCGGCGATCAGGGCGGCCTGGTGAACTGGACCATCGGCGATGCGCCCTTCGTGGGCAACGCGGCCACCTGGGTCGGCGTGGCCATGGTGGTGGCCTATTCCTTCCAGGGCACCGAACTGGTGGGCGTGGCCGCCGGCGAATCCGAAAACCCGCGCCGCAACGTGCCGCGCGCCATCAACAACGTGTTCTGGCGCATCCTGCTTTTCTATGTGCTGGCCATTCTGATCATCGGCCTGCTGCTGCCCTATACCGATCCGCAACTGCTGCGGAACGAAGTGGAGGACATCGCCGTCAGCCCCTTCACGCTGGTGTTCCAGCACGCCGGCTTGCTGTCGGCCGCCACCGTGATGAACGCGGTGATCCTGACGTCGGTGCTGTCGGCCGGCAATTCGGGCATGTACGCCGCCACCCGCATGCTGTTCAACATGGCAGCCGAGGGCCAGGCCCCCGCGCTGTTCAAGCGGCTGACGGCAAGCGGCGTGCCGCTGTACGCGCTGCTGGCCACCACGGCGCTGGCCTGCCTGTGCCTGTTCAGCGTGGTCTACAGCCCCAAGGCGGTCTATATCTGGCTGCTGAATTTTGCGGGCATGACGGAATTCATCGTCTGGCTGAGCATCGCGGTCAGCCATTACCGGTTCCGCCAGGGCTACGTGCGGCACGGTTACGACACGGCCGACCTGCCTTACAAGGCCGGCCTGTTCCCATTTGGCCCGGTGCTGGCCTTTGTGCTGTGCCTGGTGGTGACGCTGGGCCAGAACTATCAGGCGTTCCTGCAGGATCGCATCGACTGGATCGGAGTGGTGTCCACATATCTGGCCATTCCGCTGTTCCTGGCGCTGTGGATCGGGCATCGCGTGGTGAAGAAATCGCGCTGGGTGCGCTACGGCGACATGCGCTTTTACGGGCTGGATATGGACCCTGGGGCAGGCGTGGCCGGGCCGGGCGGCACCCAAAAAGGGTGACAAAGGGGCGGCAAAGGGATCACCGAGGAGCAACAAAAAGGAAGCTACAATACTGTATATTCATACAGTAATGATGACTCCTGAACGCATCCATCCCGCGTTGTGGCGCGCCACCCAGTTGGCCAAAGGCGCCGCGCGCAACCTGCCTACCGGGCACGCTTCGCTTTCCGCCGAGCTGCCGGACGGCGGCTGGCCGCTGGGGTCTCTTATCGAACTGTTAACCCCCCATCCGGGCGTGGGCGAAATCCGCCTGCTGCGCCCGGCGCTGGCCCAGCTGGAAACGCGCCGCCCCATTGCGCTGGTCCAGCCGCCGCACGTGCCCCACATCGCCAGCTGGATGAGCTGGCGGCTGGATCCCCGGCAATTGCTGTGGGTGGCGCCGCAAAAACCCGTCGATGCCCTGTGGGCGACGGAACAAATCCTGAAAAACGGCAGTTGCGGCGCCCTGATCTGCTGGTTGCCGCACGTGCGTCCCGAATCCCTGCGCCGCCTGCATCTGGCGGCCCAGGCCAGTGACCTGCTGTTCATTGCCATCCGCCCGGCCAGCGCCGCGCAAAACGCCACCCCCGCCCCGTTGCGGCTGGCGCTTGCGCCGGCCCCGGGCGGTTTATCCGTTCATATTCTGAAGCGCCGGGGGCCTGTCTGCGACACCCCGCTGTACGTGGGCCTGGAGCCCGGCGCGCTTACGCCGTCTTCTCCCCGCCATGCGCCTCTGGATCGCCGCCTTCCTGCGCTGCCTGCCGTTGGACGTACTACGCCCGCACTGGCCGCATGAGGGGCAAGCGTTCGCCGTCCTGGACCAGGAACGCGTTGCCGCCCTCACCCCCACCGCCCGTCAGGCCGGCGTCAAGCCGGGCATGCGCCGCGCCGGCGCGGCCGTTATCGCCCCGCAGGTCGAGCTCTTGCCCCGCCAGCCCCAAGCCGAAGCCGACGCGCTGCACGGCGCGGCGCTGGCGCTGCTGCAATACACCCCTGAAATTGCCTTGGGCGATGCCGACACCGTGCTGTTGAACGTGGGCGCCAGCCTGATGTTCTTTGGCGGCCCGCGCGCGCTTGCCCGGCGCATACGCGCCACCCTGCAAGCGCTGGACCTGCGCGTGTCGCTGGGCA
>NZ_JBLVOL010000025.1:0-23760 GCF_053543755.1 Achromobacter semiaridum
GCGCCCGCCCCGGCGCCCCATACGCGTAACGGACGGCGGCCTGCCGCCCGCTTGACCGCCCCCCGGGCGGGCCTGCCCCTACCCGGGCGGCGCGACCGTCGCGTCACTTTGAACACAGGATTTCCCCATGCAGTCATTGCGCAGAAAATGGCAGTCCCTGCCGCGCGGCGTGGTGGTGTTGATGACAGCGCTGGCTATCTACGTGCCGCTGTCGTTCATCATCATCCAGAGCTTTCTATCCGCGCCCTTCTTTGCCCCGTCCAAGGTCTTCAGCCTGGACGCGTTCCGCTTCATCTTCGCGGACCCGGATTTCTACAAGGCGCTGAAAAGCGGCTTCATCCTGGCCTTCGGGCTGGCCATCATCGCCATCCCGCTGGGCGGCATGTTGGCCTTCCTGATGATCCGCACCGACCTGCCCGGCCGCCGCTGGATCGAACCGCTGATCCTGGTGCCGGTGTTCGTGTCACCCATGGTGCTGGGCTTTGGCTACGTCGTGGCCGCCGGCCCGGTGGGCTTTTTCTCGATCTGGGCGCAGAACATCCTGGGCTTCGTGCCCTGGAACGTCTATTCGCTGACCAGCATCGTCATCATCGCCGGCCTGACGCACGTGCCGCACGCGTACCTGTACATCTCGTCGGCGCTGCGCAGCATGGGGTCCGATGTGGAAGAAGCCGCACGCGTGGCCGGGGCGTCGCCGCTGCGCGTGATGGTGTCGGTCAGCCTGCCGATGGTGCGCCCGGCCATGTTGTACGCGACCGTGCTGCTGTTCTTCCTGGGCCTGGAAGTGTTCGGCCTGGTGCTGGTGCTGGGTGATCCGGAAGGCAACCTGGTGCTGGCCACGTACCTGTACAAGCTGACCAACAAGCTGGGCATTCCGTCGTATCACCTGATGGCGGCCGTGGCCGTGATCCTGATCTGCATGACGATCCCGCTGGTGATGCTGCAACGCCGTTTGATGCGCACCGCGAACCGCTTCGTCACCGTCAAGGGCAAGGCCTCGCGCGCCCGCCCGCTGCCGCTGGGCAAGTGGCGCTGGGCGGCGGGCGCGGTCGTGGCGTTCTGGCTGGCGGTCACCATCGTGGTGCCGCTGCTGGGCGTGCTGCTGCGCGCGTTCGTGTCCAACTGGGGCATGGGCGTGTCACTGTTCGACGTGCTGTCGCTGGACGCCTTCCGTACGGTATTCGCGCAGCCCAACCTGATCCGCGCGATTGTGAACTCGGTGGCTATCGGCGTATTCGGCGGCGCGCTGGCGGTGATGTGCTACATGTTCGTGGGCCTGGCCATGCACCGCAAGCCCGACAACGTGACGCGCTTCATGGACTACAGCGTGCTGGTGCCGCGCGCCGTGCCCGGCCTGCTGGCCGGCCTGGCCTTCCTGTGGGTGTTCCTGTTTGTGCCGATGTGGCTGGACAACGCCCTGGACGTGGACGAAAACGGCTGGCTGTCGGCGCTGCCGTTCGCCGAATGGCTGCGCGAGAACTTCATTGAATGGCTGCGCGCCATGCGCAGCACCATCTTCAGCGTGTGGCTGGCCTACACGGTGGTGTGGATGGCTTACGGGCTGCGCTTGATTTCATCGACCCTGCTGCAAGTGGGCCCCGAACTGGAAGAGGCCGCCCGCAGCGCCGGGGCGCGCCGTGGTCAGGTCACGCGCCACGTCACGGTACCGCTGGCCAAGTACGGCCTGATCGGTTCGTGGCTGCTGATGTTCCTGATCTTCGAGCGCGAATACTCCACCGGCGTCTACCTGCTGTCGCCCGGCACGGAAACCATCGGTTCCATGCTGGTGTCGCTGTGGGCCTCGGGCGCCATCGACATCGTGGCCGCGCTTTCCTTCATCAATATCGTTCTGGTCGTGATCGGCCTGGGCATCGCCCTGCGATTCGGAGTCAAACTTCATGATTGAGCTTTCTGTAGAAGACCTGCACCTGGATTACGGCGACAACCCCGTGCTGAAGGGCGTGTCGATGCAATTGCGCCAGGGCGAAGTGGTGTCGCTGCTGGGCCCCTCGGGTAGCGGCAAGACCACGCTGCTGCGCGCCGTGGCCGGGCTGGAGGGCCCCAAGCGCGGCCGCATCACCATCGGCGACCGCATCGTCTATGACGGCGGCGCGCGCAAAGAAATTCCGGCCGAAGAGCGCAACCTGGGGCTGGTGTTCCAGTCCTACGCGCTGTGGCCGCACAAGACCGTGTTTGAAAACGTGGCCTACCCGCTGAAGTTGCGCAAGGTGCCGTCGGCCGAAGTGCGCGAACGCGTGCAGGCCGTGCTGGACCAGCTGGGCCTGGGCAAGCTGGGCCAGCGCCATCCGCACGCGCTGTCCGGCGGCCAGCAACAGCGTGTGGCCATCGGCCGGGCGCTGGTGTACAGCCCGCCCGTCATCCTGCTGGACGAGCCTCTGTCCAACCTGGACGCCAAGCTGCGCGAAGAAGCCCGCGCCTTCCTGCGCGAACTGATCATCCGCCTGGGGCTGTCGGCCCTGATGGTGACGCATGACCAGAGCGAAGCCATGGCCATCTCAGACCGCATCCTGCTGCTGAACAACGGCAAGATCGAACAGCAAGGCACGCCGCAGGAAATGTACGGCTCGCCGTCCACGCTGTTCACGGCGGAATTCATGGGCAGCAACAACCGGCTGGAAGGCAAGGTCACTGAAGTGCGCGACGGCCGTGCGCGCATCGAGGGCCGTGGCTGGGCGCTGTGGGGCAAGGCGGGCGAAGGCGTGTCGGCCGGCCAGGACGGCACCGCCGTGATCCGGGTCGAACAAGTGCGCCTGGCGGACGACCCCGACGGCAACCACATCGACATGCCGCTGTTGACCAGCATGTACCTGGGCGACCGTTGGGAATACCTGTTCCGCACGCCCGACGCCGACCCGGCCAACACGCTGGCCCTGCGCGCCTATGGTCCCGAAGGCCGCGAACCCGGTCCCAGCCGCCTGGCCCTGCCGGCCAGCAAGGTGTGGGTGTTCCCCCGCAAGCAGGCCTGATCCGACCGGGGCGGCGTGGGCGCCGGCCGCCCACCCGCCTTTCCGGCATGCCGTCCAATAGCTGTTACAAGCCGTTGGCCGGCCTGTCCGGGCGGCGCGGACTCGCCTTACAATGCGTCCGTGCCACGCCCTGATTCCTCCTCCCCGCTAGGCCGTTATCTGCGGTGGCTGGGCGCTCCCGCCCAGCATTACCTGCGCATCGGCATTGCAATATCGCTGTTGGTGCACGCCGGCGCCCTGGCGTGGCGCTTCGGCGTGCCCGCGCTTACCCGGCCGCCCGTAACCAGCCTGGAAGTGGTGCTGCTGAACGCCCGCAGCGAAACGCCGCCCGAGGCGCCGCGCGCCCAGGCACAGAACCAGATGACGGGTGGAGGCAATGCCGAACAAGGCATGACCACCACGCCACTCCCCCAGACCGGTGCCGCCGCCGAGACCATCGTGCTGGAAGCCATGCGCCGCCGCCAGGTGCAGCTGGAAGCCGAACAGACCCGCTTGATGACCCAATTGCGCTCGGCGCAACAGGCCGGCGCCGAACGCCAGGCCGTCAACCCGTGGCCCGACGGCGCCGACCAGGGCAAGGACGCCGAGGACCAGGCCAGCGTGATCCAGAACGCCCAGGTTGCCGCGCTGGCTGCCCGCGTCCAGCAATACAGCAACGAACCCCGCAAGCAATTCGTGGCGCCGTCCGCCGAAGCCTCGCGCTACGCCGCCTACCTGGACGCGTGGCGCGCCCGCATTGAAACCGTCGGCACCCAGCATTACCCGGACGAAGCGCGCGGACGTATCTACGGATCGTTGCGCATCACCGTGTCGGTGCGCGCCGACGGCAGCATCGCCAATGTGGAAATCGACCAGCCGTCCCCGCACGCCGTACTGAATCAGGCGGCCCGCCGCATCGTCCAGCTGGCCGCGCCCTTTCCGCCCTTCCCCCCCGATATCGCGCGCGATACCGACGTGCTGGTCATCACCCGCACGTGGCATTTCGTCAACGACACCCTGGAAACCCAAGCCCCATGACCGAGGCGACCCCTCATGCCCGCTACGCCGTCATCGGCAACCCCGTCGCGCACAGCCGCTCGCCCCAGATCCACGCCATGTTTTCCCAGCAGACCGGCAAGCCGCTGCGCTACGAGCGCCTGCTGGCGCCGGTTGATGGCTTTGGCGACGCGGTGGCCGCATTCGTGGCAGAGGGCGGGCTGGGCCTGAACGTCACGGTGCCCTTCAAGCTGGATGCGTACGCGCTGGCGGCGGGCCACCTGTCCGCCCGCGCGCGCCTGGCCGGCGCCGTCAACACCTTGTCCTGGCGCGATGGCGCCTGGCACGGCTGCAATACCGATGGCGTGGGCCTGGTGTCGGACCTGCAACGCCTGGGCCTGCGGCTGACCGATGCCGCCGTGCTGATGGTAGGCGCGGGCGGCGCGGCGCGCGGCGTGCTGCAACCGCTGGCGCAAGCCGGCTGCGCGCGCATCCATATCGTGAACCGCACCGCGTCCAAGGCGCTGGAACTGGCCGATGCCTGGCGCGCCACCGGCGTGTCGCCCGCCACCCACGTCACGGCGGGCGGCCTGGCCGACGCCGCGCGGCCCGGCGGCTGGAACCTCGTCATCAACGCCACGGCCAGCGGCTTGCAGGATGCCGCGCCGGACTTGCCGCCCGGGTTGTACGCGCCGGGCGCCGCCGCCTACGACATGATGTACGGCGCCAAGCCCACCGCCTTCATGAAGCAGGCCGAGGCCGACGGGGCCAGCTTGACGGCAGACGGCCTGGGCATGCTGGTGGGCCAGGCCGCCGAGAGCTTTCTGATCTGGCATGGCGTGCGCCCCGACCCGGCGCCGGTGCTGGCCGCGCTGCGCGAGGCCCTGGTGGCCGGACACTAAGCGGCATGGCGACGCGCAAGCAGGGCCGATCCTGGTTCCGGATCATCACCGGCGTGCTGATGGCGCTGGTGTGCGCGGTGCTGTTGTACCAATTCTGGCTGTTCTCACAGGTGGTCTGGTACAACTACCGCGACCCCGGCAGCAGCGCGATCATGCGCGAAGAACGCTCGCGCCTGCGCGAAGGCAACCCCGCCTTCCAGCTGAAATACGAATGGGTGCCCTACGACAAGATCAGCCGCAACCTCAAGCGCGCGGTGGTGGCGTCCGAGGATTCCAAGTTCACCGAACACGACGGTATCGAATGGGACGCCATTCGCAAGGCCTGGGAATACAACCAGCGCCAGGAAGAAGCCGGCCGCAGCAAGATGCGGGGCGGCTCGACCATTACGCAGCAACTGGCCAAGAACATGTTCCTGTCCAGCTCGCGCAGTTACATCCGCAAGGGGCAGGAACTGGTGCTGGCCTACATGATCGAACACGTCATGAGCAAGGAACGCATTCTTGAGCTGTATCTGAACGTGGCGGAATGGGGCGTGGGCGTGTTTGGCGCGCAAGCCGCCGCGCAGCACTATTTCAATACGTCGGCGGCCAACCTCAGCGCAAGCCAGTCCGCGCGGCTGGCCGCCATGCTGCCCAACCCCCGCTTCTACGACACCCGGCGCAACTCCAATTACCTCAATTCCCGCGTGGGCGTGCTGACGCGCCGGATGCAGATGGTGGACATCCCCTGATCCGCCGTGCCTTCCCCAAGATGCCCCCGGCACTTTCTTACACGCCCTGACATCCCGAACCCGCCGCCCGCACCGCACTCTTCGCACCCTGGGCGGTGGGATTTGTTAAGCTTTCACGTTTAGCGCTTCCCCACATTTTCATGCGTACCGCCCGTCGCTACCTGGCCCGCGAAATCTATCGCTCTTGTGCAGTGGTCCTTATGGCCTTGCTCGGCCTTTTCACATTCTTCGCGCTGGTAGACGACCTGGACAACGTGGGCGACAAGTTCTCCATGATGGCCCTGCTCTACATGCAGGCGCTGGCCATTCCCACCCGTCTGTATGATCTCTTGCCCATTGGCCTGTTGATCGGCGCGATCCTGGCGCTGGCCGGGCTGGCCCAGCGCAACGAACTGGTCATCCTGCGCGTCTCTGGCGTCAGCGGCATGCGGCTGTTGCGCATGCTGTGGGTGGTGACCATCCCGCTGATGATCGGCGCCGCCCTGCTGTCCGAATACGTCACGCCCTGGGCTGAAATCAAAAGCGGCGAAGCCAACCTGATGTTTCGCGGCAAGGCCGGCGGAGACCGCCTGAAAAGCGGCTACTGGTTCAAGGAACCCACCGCCAACGGCGGCATGCGCATCATCAACATCGCCGAACTCAAAGGCGACGGCCAGGTGGCCGGCATCACCCTTTACGAATTCAAGAAAGACCAGACGCTGACCGTGCTGTCCACGGCGCCCACCGGCCTGTTCGCGCATGGCGACCTGGTGCTGAAAGACGTCTCGGAAACCCGCCTGGATGACGACGCGGCCGAAGCGCTGGCCAACGCGCGCCAGCCCAAGAACCCGCCCGCCTCGGTCGCGAAGGTGCCCGAGCGCACGGTGGACACCACGCTTAGCGCCGAGCGCCTGCTGGCCCGCGTACTGACACCTGAACGCATGTCCATCGTCACCCTGCTGGACTACGTGCAGTACCTGCGCGACAACCAGCTGCAATATGGTCGACAGGTGGTGGCGCTGTGGCGCAAACTGGCGTATCCGTTCACGCTGCTGGTGATGATCACCATTGCCGCACCGATCGGCCTGATGCAGACCCGCCGTGGCGGCGTCGGCGCCAAGGTGTTTATCGGCATCCTGCTGGGCGTGGGCTTCTTCATGCTGAACCAGCTGGCGCTTAACGTCGGCATGTTGGGCAAATGGCCGTCTTGGCTGACGGCGCTGGGTCCGAACATCGGGGCCATGGCGCTGGCCTTGGGCGCGATGAGCTACATGGAATACCGCCACACCATCACGCGCGTGGTCCAACAACGCTGGCCCTGGAGCAAGAGTCCCGCATGAACGGCAGTATCTGGATGATCGGCGACGTGCAGGGGTGCTGCTCGCCGCTGGACCGCTTGCTGGCCCATCCCGCCCTGGTCGGAGACCCCCGTTCGCGCTTCTGGTTCGCGGGCGACCTGGTCAACCGGGGGCCGCAATCGCTGGAAACCCTGCGCCGCATCATCGACCTGGGCGAGCGCGCGACCTCGGTCCTGGGCAACCATGACCTGCACCTGCTGGCCGCCGCCGCGGGCGTGCGCAAGCCGTCCAAGTCCGACACGCTGGATCCGATCCTGCGCGCGCCCGACGCCGCCGAACTGATCAACTGGCTGCGCTTTCGTCCGCTGGCCCACTTTGAACAAGGCCATCTGCTGGTGCACGCCGGTACGCTGGCCAAGTGGGACGTGGCCAAGACGCTTTCGCTGGCCGGCGAAGTGCAGGACGCGCTGCGCGGCCCGAACTGGCACAAGGCGCTGCAAAAAATGTACGGCAACGAACCGGCCACGTGGAAAGAAGACCACAAGGGCGGCAAGCGGATGCGGGTCATCATCAACGCGCTGACGCGTATCCGCCTGTGCACGCCCAATGGCCACATGGAATTTGCCACCAAGGTCG
Source organism: Achromobacter semiaridum (assembly GCF_053543755.1). Taxonomy (NCBI): domain Bacteria; kingdom Pseudomonadati; phylum Pseudomonadota; class Betaproteobacteria; order Burkholderiales; family Alcaligenaceae; genus Achromobacter; species Achromobacter semiaridum. Next base: position 7,509 of record NZ_JBLVOL010000025.1, read on the forward strand.
CGCCCGGCGCGTGGCCGCCCAACCTGGTGCCTTGGTTCGACGTGCCCAACCGCGCCACGCGCGACATCACCACGGTCTTCGGGCACTGGTCCACGCTGGGGCTGCTACAGCGCCCCGACGTGATCTGCCTGGACACGGGCTGCGTCTGGGGCGGTGCGCTGACGGCCTTGCGCTTGCAAGACCGCAAGCTGGTCCAGGTGAAGTGCTCGCAATTCCAGGACCCGCATTCGGACTGACGCCGCCGCGCGCTAGTGACGGATTTCGGCCAGGAACTTTTGCGCCCGCACCGTTGCCGGCCGGTTAAAGAACGCGTCGGGCGTGCCCGTTTCCACGATGCGCCCCGCGTCCATGAACCACACCCGATCCGCGACTTCACGCGCGAAACCCATTTCGTGCGTTACGCACACCATCGTCATCCCGTCCTTGGCCAGGCCCTTCATCACCTGTAGCACCTCGCCCACCATCTCGGGGTCCAGCGCACTGGTCGGCTCGTCAAACAGCATCACGGGCGGGTTCATCGCCAGGGCGCGCGCAATCGCCACGCGTTGCTGCTGACCACCGGACAACTGGGCGGGATACGCATCCGCCTTGTGAGACAGGCCCACGCGTTCCAGCAATTGCAGCGCCCGCTCGCGCGCCTCGGGACGCCGCGCGCGTTTCAATTGCAGCGGCGCCAGCATCAGGTTTTCAAGCACGGACAGATGCGGGAACAGGTTGAATTGCTGGAACACGAAGCCGATGTGGCTGCGCAGCTGATCCAGGTGCACCTTCGGCCCGTAGATGTCCTGGCCGTTCACTTCAATGAGGCCCTTCTGGATGGGTTCCAGCCGGTTGATGGTGCGGATCAAGGTGGATTTGCCCGACCCCGACGGCCCGCACACCACGACAACTTCGCCCTGCCTGACCTCTTCGGTCACGTCGGCCAGCGCCTGATAATCGCCATACCACTTCTGCACTTGTGTAAATCGGATCATGTCGGCACCACTTTAGGGGCGGCCCCCAGCCCGGCGCGCCGTCTGCCGATACGTCGTTCGGTCAGGTGCACCAATGAACTCAGGCCAAAATTCAAAACAAAATAGGTCATCGCCAGCAAGCCGAACACTTCAAACGGCTTGGTCAGCAAGACGCTGTTGATCTGGTTGGCGGCGTAGGTCAGCTCCTGCACGCTGATCACGTAGGCCAGCGACGTTTCCTTTACCGTCGAGACGAACTGGCTCAGCATGCTGGGCAGCATGTTGTAGAGCGCCTGCGGCAGGATCACGCGCCGCATCGTCTGCATATACGACAGGCCCAACGCCCGGCTGGCCTCTTGCTGGCCGGGCGGCAACGCCTGGATGCCGGCGCGGATGATCTCGGCCAGGTAAGCGCTTTCGTAGCACACCAGCGCAACCACCATCGTGGTCGTGCCCGCCACGGGGCGGCCGATGATGAGCGGCACGAAAAAGTACGCCCAGAAAATGAACATCAGCAGCGGCAGCCCGCGCACCAGGTACACCACGGCCGACGACGGCCAATAGAAGATCCGGTAAGGGCTGATCCGCCCCAGCGCCAGCAGCACGCCGCAGGGCAGCGCCAACGCCAGGCTGATTGCCGCCAGGCCCAGCGTAGCCACCAGGCCGCCCACCGGGCCGTGCGGATACTGCCCGATCAGCAGCAGCAACCAGTTGTCTTTCAGGATGTCCCACATATCAGCGCGCCCCCAGCGGACGATACCGTCGTTGCAAGATCGCGCCGCCACCCATGATGAGGAACGACAGCACCAGATAAATCACCGTCACCACCGCATAGGCCTCGAACGTACGAAAGGTGTAGTTCTCGATTTCGCGCCCGGCCGCCGTCAGCTCCGTCACCCCGATCGCCATTGCCAGGCTGGTGTTCTTTAACAGCAGCAGCGTCTGGTTCAGCAGCGGCGGGATGGCGATGCGAAACGCCTGCGGCAGCACCACGCAGCGCATGGTGCGCAGAAAGCCCAGGCCCAGCGCCCGTGCGGCCTCGACCTGCCCCGGCGCAATGCCGCGCACGGCGCTGCGCAGGTCTTCACAGATGTAGGCCGACATCACCAGCGCGATGGCGATGCACGACATGATGAATTCACTGCCGTGGCTGTTGAGCCAGTCGCTTACCCCTTGCGGCAACAGCGCCGGCACGCCGAAGTACCAGAAAAGAATGTGCACCAGCATGGGCACATTGCGGTGAAACGCCACATAGGTGGCGATCACCGCGTTGGCCACGGGCGAGCCCGTCAGGCGGATCACCGCCAACAGGCTGCCCACGCAGAACGCCAGGACCCAGGACAGCCCCGCCAGCGCCAGGGTGGTCACGAACCCCCTGAACAGCCACGTCGGATACTCGCCCTGGAAAATGGCGTTGAAGTCGAAGACGTAATGCATCGAGACAGGCTCCAGCGCGCGCCGCGCGTCAACCCTTGATGGCTTCGATGCGGAAGTCGCGCTTCATGTTGAATTGCGTACCGGCGCCAAACCACTTGTCGAACACCTTACCGGCCTGGCCCGATGCCTCCATGCCGTCCAGCACCTTGTTCACCTGGTTCAGCATTGCCGTGTCGCCCTTGCGCACGCCCATGCCCCAGGGCTCGACGAATAGCGCCGGTTCCAGGATCTTGACGGGCACCGCGCTGGTGGCCGCCTGATGCTGAAGCTTGACCAGCATCAGCTCTGACCCGACAAAGCCGCTGACCTTGCCTTGCTGCAAGGCCAGGAACGCGCCGCTGGGGTCCTTGAACGTCACGGGGTCTACGTTGGGGATGTTCTTGCGCGCGCCTTGCTCGGACGACGAGCCGCGCACGGCGCTGACGCGCTTGCCGGCCAGATCGGCGGGCGCCTTCAGGTCTTTCTCGGCATCGCGGGCCAGGATCTTTTGCAGGCTGACGAAATGCTGGTGCGAATAATCGATCTGCTGCGCGCGTTCGGGGCTCCAGCCCAGGTTGGCGGCCACCACGTCCACGCGGCCGGCGATCAGTTCGGGGATGCGGGCCTCGACGGCGATCAGCTTGAGCTCCAGCGGTACGCCCAGGCTGTCGGCCACGGCCTGGCACATGTCCACTTCATAGCCGACCACGGCGCGGGTTTTGGGGTCCTGGAAGCTGAAGGGCTCGGCGGTGCCCATGGTGCCGCAGATGAACTTGCCGCGCGCCTTGATGTCCTGCAACGTGTCCGCGTGCGCGGCGGGCGCCAGCGTGGCGGCAACGCCGACGGCGGCAAGAATGCTGGCGATGGTGGTCTTCATGATTATTCCCCTTGAGTATCGGTATGTAGGTCAATCCAGCGCCGCGCAAGCCTGGGCGATGCGGCGGCATCCTTCTTCGATGTTTTCCATCGACGTGGCAAAGCTCAGGCGCAAGTACGGCGACAAGCCATAGGCCGCGCCGTCCAGCACCGCGACACCCGCGTCATCCAGCAGGTACATCACCACGTCCAGGTCGCTTTGCAGCATGCGGCCGGCCGGCGTGCGCTTGCCCAGCAAGCCTTGAACCGACGGATACACGTAGAACGCGCCCTGCGGTTGCGGGCAACGTAGACCCGGCACGGCGTTGAGCAAGGCCACGATGCGGTCGCGGCGCGCATGGAAGATGGCGGCGGCATCGCCCACGCAGCGCTGGTCGGCGGTCAGGGCCACGCGCGCGGCGGCCTGGCTGATGGCGCTGACGCAGCTGGTGCTTTGCGAGATCAGCGTGGCCATGGCGCGGATCAGCGGCTTGGGACCGCCCGCGTACCCCAGGCGCCAGCCCGTCATCGCATAGGCCTTGGACACGCCATTGATCGTCAGCGTGCGGCCCGCCAGCGCCGGCACCACGGCCGCCGGCGAGGCATGGCGCGCATCGCCGTACGCCAGGTGTTCGTAGATTTCATCGGTCAGCAACCACACCTGGGGATGGCGCGCCAGCACCTCGCCCAGCGCTTGCAGCTCCGCTTCGCCATACATCGCGCCGGTGGGGTTGCCGGGGGTGTTCAGCAGCAGCCATTTCGTACGCGGCGTGATGGCCTGTTCCAGCGCTTGCGGCGTCAGCTTGAAGCCGTCGGCTTCGGGGCAGGCAACCACCACCGGCTTGCCATCGTTGACCAGCACCATGTCCGGGTACGACACCCAGTACGGCGCGGGGATGATGACTTCGTCGCCGGCCTGCACGGAAGCGGCCAGCGCCGTGAAGATCAGCTGCTTGGCGCCCACGCCCACGATCAGTTCGTCCAGGCCGTAGTCCAGGCCGTTCTCGCGCTGGAACTTGGCGCGCACCGCTTCCAGCAGCGGCTTGGCGCCGACGGATGCGGTGTAGCGGATGTCGCCGCTGTTCAGCGCGTCGATGCCGGCCTGCACGATGTGCCCGGGGGTGGGCAGGTCGGGTTCGCCAACAGTGAAGTCCACAATGTCGCGGCCTTGCGCGCGCAGCTGGTCCACGCGTGTCTTGGCGGCCATGCTGGGCGACGGCTTGATGGCCAGGGCGCGGTCAGCCAGGAAGGCGGTGTCGGCGGCGCTCATGCCAGCCCCTTGGCGGCAAACGCGGCCTGCATCCAGCTTTGCGTCTTATCGCCCTTGGCAATCTCGGCCATGATGCGTTCTTCCTTGGCGGCATGCGCGTGAGCGGCCTCGATCAGGCTTTGCGCGTCGGACGCGGGAAAGCTGACCAGGCCGTCTTCGTCACCCACCAGGATGTCTCCGGGTTGGATGACCTGGCCGCCGATCGACACGGGCACGTTGACTTCGCCGGGGCCGTCCTTGTACGGGCCACGATGGATGTGGCCGCGCGCATAGCAGGGGAAGCTGTCGGCCTCGAAGGCGGCCACGTCGCGGATCGCGCCGTCCACCACCACGCCGACGCAGCCGTGCACTTGCAGATAGCGCTTCATGATTTCGCCCAACACGGCGTTGGACAAGTCGCCGCCCGCGTCCACCACCAGCACGTGGCCGGGCTGGATCTGCATCATGGCCTTGTAGATCATCAGGTTGTCGCCGGGGCGGGTCTTGACGGTCAGGGCAGTGCCGACCAGCTTGCCGCCGCGGTTGTAGCGGTGCAGGCCCGAGATACCTTCGCGGCGCGCCAGGTTGTCGCTAAGGTGCGGCGTGACGATGCCGGCCAGGGCTTGGAGTATGGCGGCGGGAGCAACGGGGGAAGCCGGCAATTGGCGTGCGCCGGTAAGAATCTGGGCCATGACGATCTGCAACGTCCTCTATCGAAAGCCGCCGGTGGCAAGCGTGTAAGGCTTCGGGATGCCGGGCGGCCGGGGTGGGTTCAGATCGCATGTTGCGAGCTTTTCGTTTTCAGAAAAAGGGATTAAATTTCCACGAGCTTTATCTCTTTTTGGAATATACGGGTTAGCCCTAGGCGGAAATTTCGGAATGAACATCACCCTTGCACGGGGCGCGACATGCTGACATTCAAGCAGATCGAGGCGCTGTACTGGACCGTGCGACTGGGCACGTTTTCGGCGTCGGCGCAAAAGCTGCACACCACGCAATCGGCCATCACCAAGCGCATCCAGGAACTGGAGGCGGACTTCGACGTGGCGCTGTTCGACCGTTCGGGCCACCGCGCGGAACTGACGGCGCGCGGGCACGAAGTCTATGCGCTGGCCGAAGACATGCTGGGGCATCGCGACCGCTTGCTGGTGCGCTTGAAAGGTCAGCACACACTGACGGGCACCTTCCGCTTCGGCATCACCGAGATCACGGCGATGACGTGGCTGCCCGCGCTGATCCGCCTGCTGCGCGCGCACTATCCGCGCATCACGCTTGAGCCGCACATCGACCTGGGCGCCGACCTGCTCAAGCGCTTGCAGGCCGGGCAGCTGGACATGGCGTTCCTGCATGGCGAATTCGCGGAACCCAACTTGCAGGTGGTCGCGCTACAGCGACTGGAATTCGCATGGATGGGCAGCCCCGACCTGATCGACGCCAGCCGCGTCTACACGCCCGCCGACATCGCGCGCCTGCCGCTGCTGCGGCAAAGCCGCGAATCGGGCTTGAACATGATCTATGACGGGTGGCTGCGGCCGCACACGCCGGACAGCAACATCTTCACGATCAACAGCCTGATCGCAATGGCCGGGCTGACGGCCGCCGGCTTTGGCGTCAGCTGCCTGCCGCGCGATTACTTTGCGGACATGGTCAGCAAGAAGCAGCTGGTGATCGCGCGCACCAGCACCGCGCCGCCGCAATCGGTCTACAGCGCGATGTTCCGGCGCGATGCGGACGTGGCCTTTTGTGAAAGCGTGGCCGAGCTGGCCGAGAGTTGCTGCGAGTTTTCCGGCGGCATCTGAAGCGCGCCGGCGGGTCTAGCGCGGGCGTTACAACACGCGCAGGATTGCGTCGCGGGCCTGATGCGACAGCTCCAGCCGCGTGGGCAGGCTGCCGTCCGGATGCCGCGCCGCCAGGGGCGGCAGAAACACCACTTCAACGGCCAGCCCCGTTGCGCCCAACACGCGCCACAGATTGGCCACCAGGCTTTCTTCGCCGACAAAGGCGGCAAAGCCGTCGCGCTTGCCGTGCCGCAAGAAGCGCAGCGCCACCGGCTGAATTTCAACGGCCGCCGAACGCGCCGGTTCGAACAGGCTGGCATGAAACCCAAGCAGGTCGAAGCCTTCGGTCGTGGTGCCTTCGGGAAACAGCCCCACCGCATCGCCCAGCTTGAAACGCGCCTGCATGGCCTCGCCCATGGCATGCACCGCGTGCCGCTGGCCCCGTTCGATGAACAAGGTGCCGGCGCCCGCCACCAGCCAACCGATCACCGGCCATTTGCGGATCTCGCTTTTGGCGACGAACGAGGTGGGGCGCGCGGAATTGAGCACGAAGATATCGATCCACGACACATGGTTGGCCACCAGCAGCACGGGCCCGGTCATGCGGGGATCGCCCTTGAAGCTAACCTTCAGGCCGCATACGGCCATCAACGCGCGGGACCATGAACGGTTCAGCCAGGCGCGCGTTGCAGGGCGGATGAAGGGGTAGACAAGGCCAACGCAAAACAGGCCATAGACAATCAGCGGCAGCACCAGGGCCAGCCGTAGGACAAAGCGCAGCAGCTTCAAACTGAAGTCTCCCAGGCCAGCTGGCCACCGACCACGGTGGCGCGTACCCGACCGGGCAGCATCATACCCGCGAACGGGGTGTGCGGGCTGCGGCTTTGCAGCGCCGACGGTGCCACCAGCCATTCGGCGTCCAGGTCCACCACGCAGGCATCGGCGGGTGCGCCGATGCCCAGTTGCCCGGCCTGCGTTGCGCCAAGGTTGCTCAACACGGCGCCGGGGCCCGACGTGACGCGCGCCAGCGCGTCGGCCAGCGGCACACGATGGTCGCGCGCCCACTTCAAGGTCAAGGACAGCAGCAGTTCCAACGCCGTTGCACCGGGCGTGGACGACGCAAACGGCGCCGCCTTGCCCAATGTGTCGACGGGCGCGTGGTCCGAACACAGCGCCGCAACCAGGCCTTCGGCCAACGCTGCCTGGATGGCGTCGCGGTCACGCTGGCCGCGCAGCGGTGGTTGCAGGTGGTAGTTCGTGTCGAAGAAACCGATATCCACGTCGGTCAGGTGCAGGTTGTGAACCGACACGTCCGCCGTCACCGCCAGCCCCTCGCGCCTGGCCGCGCGCAGCAGCGCCAGCCCCGCCGCCGTGGACAGCCGCGTCAGGTGCACGCGCGCGCCCGTCGCCCGTTGCAATTCAAAAATCGTATTCAGCGCGATCGTTTCCGCTTGCGGCGGCAGGCCTTCCAGCCCCAGCCGTTCGGCATAGGCGCCGCTGGCCACCACGGCATCCGGCGCCAGCCACGGGTCTTGCGGGCGTAGCCACAGCGTGTGGCCCAGGCCGCTGGCATAACGCATCGCGCCCCACAGCACCCGGGTATCCGCGATGCCGTGTTCGCCCTGTGCGAAAGCCACGCAACCCGCCTGCGCCAGCAAGCCCATTTCCGTCAACGTCTGGCCCGCCAGCCCCACCGTCATCGCGCCCAGCGGGTGGATGCGCGGTTCGCCGGCTTCCTGTTGGCGCATCAGCGCGTCGACCTTGCCCGGTTCGTCCGGCGCGGCGTCGGCATCCGGCGGCATCACCAGACGCGTCACGCCGCCCGCCAATGCCGCGCGCAATTCGGCGGGCGCGAAGGCCAGGCCCGTGGCGTGGCCCGGCTGTGCAACGCGGGCCGACAGGTCGACCAGCCCGGGCAACACGGCCAAGCCCTGCGCATCGAATACGCGGTCGGCGTGAAAGCCGTCGGGCGCGGTGTCCACCGCGACCACATGGCCATCGGCAAGGTAAAGATCATGCCGCCCGTCCACCGCATTGGCGGGATCGATCAAGCGGCCGTTCGCGATATGCAGCCTCATGGCGCGTCTCCGGCCAGCAGGCGTAAGGCGGCCAGGAGCAGATGCTGTTCCAGGTCGGCCAACTGCGCCTGCACGGGCGCCAGGCCGGCGGCCACGTCACCGTCCACCTCCACGCCCGGCGTCAACGCGCCCACGGGCAATAGCAGCGCATCCGGTTTGGCGGCGGCAAGCGCGGCGGGCGTCAGGCCATAGCCGTGTGCGTATTCGCGTGCGGACGGCAGCAGCGCGCCGCTGATCTGCTCAACCTTCAACGGCAAGACGATGATGACGTCGGCGTCCAGCAAGCCTTCGTACAGGCTGCCGCATTCGCGCACGCCCAACTGCGGCAGGCCTTCCGGCAGCAAGGTGCGCGGCGCCACCACGCGCACTTCGGGCACGCCCAGCGTGGTCATGGCGTGGATGACGGAACGCGCCACGCCGCAATGGCGCACGTCGCCCACCAGCGTCACGGCCAGGTTCGTCAGGTCCGACTTCGCGTTCAGCATCGCCTGCACCAGCGCCAAGGCCGGCAAGGGGTTGGCATGCGTGCCGTCGCCGGCATTCAGGACGCGCAATCCCGGCGCGGCATGCGCGGCGGCACAATGCGCCGCGCCACTGGCCGCGTGACGCAATACCAGCACGCCCGGCTGCAAACCGGCCACGGTCTGCGCCAGGGGGTCGCCGGCGTGCGCGTCCACGGCTTGCGCGTCCAGCGCTACGGGCAGCAGCGACAGGCGCGTCGCGCAGGCGGCGTACGCCTCGCGGTCATCACCCGGGGACAGGAACACGGGGCATGGCGCGACGGACGTGTCGGGCGTGGGAGGGACGGGTGTGGCAGGGACGGACGTGGCCGGGTCAGGCGCGGAGAGCGTCGGCGCCGTCTCGGCCACCCGGGCATAGCCGCGCGCCTCGTCAAGCAAGCGCTGGACGTGGCGCTTGGGCAGCCCTTCCGTTGTCAGCAGATGAATGAGTTCGCCCCGGCGATCAAGTTGCGGATTGAGCATAAAAGAGGCCGGGCCGCGCGTATCACGGCGCTGGCAGGGTATCCAGATATCGTTGCAGGATAACAGCCGCCGCCATCGCGTCGTCGGCGGCGTGCGTGCCCAGCAGCCGCTGCGCTTCCATGCTGGATCCGCGTTCGTCGACCAGTTCAACGGCAATACCAAAACGGCCGTGCAGTTGATTGGCAAAGCGGCGGCAGCGCGCGGTGGCGGGCTGTTCGCCGCCATCGGCATCCAACGCCAGCCCCACCACCACGCGGTGCGGCTGCCATTCCTGCAGCAACGCCGCGATGCGGCCAAAGCGCGCATCGCGGATTTCACTGAAGATGATTTCCAGCGGGCGCGCCTGCCGCGTCAGCGTGTTGCCGATGGCGATGCCGATCTTTTTTTCGCCGAAGTCAAAGCCAAGCAGGGTTTCTTCAGGCATGGCCCGCATCGCCCGCCAGCATGACCGGATCAATGCCCAGCAGCTTGAGCGCGGCCGGGTAGCGGTCTTCGGCGGGTACGTCGAAGATGATGTGATCGTCGGCGCCCACGTTCAGCCACGCGTTCTGGCCCATCTCGCTTTCCAGCTGCCCCGCGCCCCAGCCGGCATAGCCCAGCGTGACCAGCATGCGTTCGGGGCCGTTGCCGTCGGCCACGGCTTGCAGCACGTCGCGCGAGGTGGTCAGCGCCATGGCGCCCATCTTGATGCTGGAACTGTAGTCGCCCGCGGGCGCGTGCAGCACAAAGCCGCGGTCGGTCTGGACCGGACCGCCGAAATAAACCAGCGTGTCTTTGACGGGGCCGATTTCAAGCGTCAGTTCGATGCGCTCGAACAAGGTGCCCAGCGTCAGGTCGGTAGGCCGGTTGATGACCAGCCCCAGCGCGCCGCGCTCGGTGTGTTCGCACACGTAGATGACCGAGCCGGCCAGGCTGCCCTCGACCATGCCGGGCATGGCGATCAGGAACTGGTTGGCAAAGTTGGCCGCCTGCGTGGTGGCGGATTCGTGGTGTTTTTCCGTCATGGCAACCCCTTTGGGTAGTCTGAAAGAACCGTCGACGTGGCACACGGCAGTGTGGCCTTCTTGCCTGTCGGCAGACCGTCGTCGGTTGCGGTGGATGGGGCGATGCCCCATCTTACGAGCCCTGGCGGAATGGGTCAGCGGGTCGGGTTCAGATTTCCATCAATTCGAAATCCTCTTTGCGGGCGCCGCATTCGGGACAGACCCAGTTCGGCGGCACGTCTTCCCAGCGGGTGCCGGGCGCGATACCTTCGTCGGGGAGGCCGGCCTCTTCGTCATAGACCCAGCCGCAAATCAGACACATCCAAGTACGCATAGTTCTCTCTTACATCAAATCCCGACCCGGTTCCCCGTGGTGGGGCAAAGGTGGGGGGCTTCCATTAGAATGGGGACAATCTTACCGAAACCCAATAGGGGTTCCCCTGATTCACCTCAAAATGAGTCCGGGTACCCCGCTCAAAGCTCAAGCGCTGTCCACGTGGCCCCCGTTACCCCCCCTCTCGTTTTGGTCTTCGGCCCGTTTGATCCCTCGGGATCCGACGGCCTGCCCGCGGACGCCGTTACCTGCGCCCGCCTGGGCTGTCATGGCCTGGCGGCCGTGACCGCGCTGACCGTGCAGGACACTGCCGGCATCGAAGAAATCCATCCCGTTTCGCCCGACCTGCTGGACGACCAGGCACGCTGCCTGCTGGAAGATATGTCCGTGCAGGCCATCAAGGTGGGCGGACTATACACCGCGGAAACGGCAAGCGTGGCCGCGCAGGTGGCGGCCGACTACAGCCAGGTGCCGCTGGTGCTGCACCTGGGCCAGCGCGCCCCGCTGCCCGCCGACGCGGCCGATGAAGACGACGCCGACGACCTGCTGGCCGCGACGCTGGAACTGGTGCTGCCGCAAACCAATCTGCTGGTCATCGAGCACCTGCGCCTGGCCCAGTGGCACGCCGACGGCGACATCGATATCGGGGACGCCCCCTCGCCCATGCACGCCCTGGTGGCGGCCGGCGCGCAGTGGGTGCTGGTGCTGGGCAGCCCGCAGCGGCCCGGGCACTTTGCCAACGTGCTGCTCGGCCCCAGCGGCCAGACCCACACCTGGCCCTGGCAGACGCCGCCCGACCGCAACGGCGACGCCGGCGGCCTGGCCGCCACGGCCATCACCGCCATGCTGGCGCGCGGGCTGGACATGCCCGAAGCCGTGCGCCAGGGCCTGGCGCATGCCGATGCCTCGGTGGCCGCCAGCTTCCTGCCGGGCATGGGCCGGCGCATTCCCAACCGGATCCAACCGCAATGAAACCCCTGCGCTTTCCTTCGGGCCTGTATGGCGTGACGCCCGAATGGGACGACACCGACCGCCTGCTGCAAGCCGTGCGCAAAGCCGCTGAAGGCGGCATGCGTTCGCTGCAATTGCGCCGCAAGAACGTGCCTGATGCCGTGCGCGCGGCGCAAGCGCGCGCCCTGGCGCCGCTGTGCCGCGAGCTTGGCGTGGTGTTCCTGATCAACGACGACTGGCGCCTGGCGCTGGACGTGGGCGCCGACGGCGCGCACGTGGGCCGCGACGACGAAAGCCTGGCGCATATCCGTGCCGAAGCCGGCCCCGACCTGATCCTGGGCGGCTCCAGCTACGACGACCTGACCCGCGCGCGCGAACTGCTGGACGCCGGCGCCGACTACATCGCCTTCGGCGCCATGTTCGCGTCCACCGTCAAGCCGGACACCGTGCGCGCGCCGCTGTCGGTGCTGACCGAAGCGCGCCGCCTGGTCGATGAGCGCGATGCGCCCCGGCCCGCCGTGGTCGCCATCGGCGGCATCACGCCAGGCAACGCGCCGCTGGTTGCCCAGGCCGGCGCCGACGCCATCGCCGTCATCACCGCCCTTTTCGAAGCGCCCAGCATCCGAGCCGCCGCGGCGGCCTGCTCCGCGCCCTATTCCGTCAACCCTCTTCGCAAGCCTTGAACGCCATGTCCCGTAACGAACAGCTTTTCGATCGCGCCTGCCGCAGCATTCCCGGCGGCGTCAATTCGCCCGTGCGCGCCTTCCGCTCCGTGGGCGGCACGCCGCGCTTCATCAAGCGCGCGCAAGGGCCGTACGTGTGGGACGCGGACGACAAGCAGTACATCGATTACGTGGGTTCGTGGGGCCCCGCCATCCTGGGCCATTCGCACCCTGAAGTGGTGCGCGCGGTGCAGGAAGCCGCCGTCAACGGCTTGTCGTTCGGCGCCCCCACCGAAGCCGAAATCGACCTGGCCGAAGTGCTGATTTCGCGCCTGCCCTCCCTGGAACAGGTGCGCCTGGTCAGCTCGGGCACCGAAGCCACCATGACGGCGATCCGGCTGGCGCGCGGCGCCACCGGCCGCGCCAAGATCGTGAAGTTCGAAGGCTGCTATCACGGCCATTCCGACAGCCTGCTGGTCAAGGCCGGTTCGGGCCTGCTGACCTTCGGCAACCCCAGCTCGGCCGGGGTGCCGCCGGAATTCGTGTCGCACACGCTGACCCTGGAATACAACAACCTGGACGCCGTGCGCGAAGCCTTCGCCCAGCACGGTGCGGACATCGCCTGCATCATCGTCGAGCCGGTTGCCGGCAACATGAACCTGATCAAGCCCGCGCCGGGCTTCCTGGAAGGCCTGCGCGAAGTTTGCACCCAGCACGGCGCGCTGCTGATTTTTGACGAAGTGATGACCGGTTTCCGCGTGGGCCCGCAAGGTGTGCAGGGGCTGACCGGCGTCAAGCCGGACATCACCACGTTGGCCAAGGTGATCGGCGGCGGCATGCCGGTGGGCGCTTTCGGCGGCAGCGCCGAAGTCATGAAGCACATCGCACCGCTGGGCGGCGTCTACCAGGCGGGCACGCTGTCGGGCAACCCGGTGGCCGTGGCCGCCGGCCTGGCCACGCTGCGCTTGATCGCCGCGCCCGGCTTCTACGACAAGCTGTCCGCGCAAACCGCCAAGCTGGCCCAGGGCCTGCAAGAGCGCGCCCGCGCCGCCGGCCTGCCGTTTTCGGCTGACTCGGTGGGCGGCATGTTCGGCATCTACTTCAGCGACACGATCCCGACGTCGTTCGCCGAAGTCTCGCAATGCGACACCGCCGCCTTCAACCGCTTCTTTCACGCCATGCTGGATCACGGCGTGCACTTCGCGCCGTCGGCATTCGAAGCGGGCTTCGTGTCGGCCACGCACGACGACGCGGTGATCCAGTCCACCCTGGATATCGCTGAAAAGGTCTTCGCCGCCATCTAGGCATGCAGACGGCACGGGCGTCGGGAGGCAAGCCTGCCGCCCGTTTCTTTCAAGGCGTTTTGTAGTGCTCGTACAGGGCGGTCACGTCCCGCACATACGCCTGCGTTTCGGCATACGGCGGCACCGCATCGTATTTGCGCACCGCCCCTTCCCCCGCGTTATACGCCGCCAGCGCCAGATCCAACCGGCCGGGATATTGGTCGATCAGGCGGCGCAGGTGTCGCGAACCCGCCCGCACATTCGTTGCCGGGTCCACCAACGCGCGCTCAATGTCGTCCACCGCCAGCACCGCCGCCGCCGTCGCCGGCATCAGCTGCATCAAGCCCAGCGCGCCCTTGGGCGAACGCGCATCGCTGCGAAAACCCGATTCAATCGCGATCACCGCCGTCAGCAAGGCGCGGTCCACGCCCGAATCCTGGGCGGCCCGTTCGATCAGGCCATCGTGCGCGGTGGGCACCTTGGCCTCGCCCCAGCGCAGCGCGCGGGACGTCGGCGACAGCGCCGCCAGCCGCGCGCCGTCGCCGGCTTGCGGCGCACAGTCCAGACAGACCTTCAGTCCATTGCCCCGCCACGCCGCCCGCGTCTGCGCCCGCTTGTAATGCTTGGCGTAGCCGGTCGGCACCTTCATGGCGCGCCAGACGCCGTAGGGGTCCTTGTAGCGGTAGATCTCCGCCGCCTGGGCGGGCCGCGCGGGCGCCAGCGCCAGAGCGCCCAACGCAATCACCATCAGCACCGCCATGCCGCCAGCACGTGCCACAAAGGCGTTGAAGGCCAGCGGAATGGGTCGGTGTCGAGGGTCCATGGTTGGGGCTCCGGCGGCGTCCGAAGACGCGTTGGCGAGCCCCTATGCTGCGGCCGTCGACCCGGTTTGTCGCTAGGCCCTACGCCCTAGTCCCTTGCCCGAAGGCGCGCCCGCTGGGAACCTGGGGGACATACCTAGGACATACGGCGGACGCGCCGCTCAATATGTCGTAATATTTCGATTATTTTCCAAATGAATGAACCTGGCCGATCGTGCCAGGCACGGAGAGGCAAAGATGGACGCAGAAAACACGCTCCAGCTGGTGCTGGAAGCCAGCACCAACGTCCTGACGGCAACCTATACGCCGCCCCCACGCCCGGACCCCTCTCCCACCGACAGCGCGGCGCCGTCCGCCGGTTCCGATTCCGTTTCCAGCTCCAGCTCCCGCTCCGACTCCGCCGACGGCGACGGCGATGCGCAGCAGGCCGACGCCGACCTGGCCGTCGAAGCCGAGCCCGCCCCGCCCTTCAATACCGACATCCCCAGCTGGGACACGCTGACCGCCGCCGCCGTCGCCAACGGCTGGGGCGCCGAAGCGCTGGACAACCACGCCGTGCTGGCCTTCATCGACCGCTGCCGCACCGCCACCGAGCCCGTCCACTTCCCCGTGGGCATGGTGGTGGACGGCGCGTTCGAACTGGAACTGGACCCCACCCGCATGACCGCGTTGCTGACGCTGCACCCGCCCAAGGGCGGGCAGCCCGTCACGCTGGACACACTGCGCCAGGCGGTGGCCGACCGCGGCATTGTGCACGGCGTGCTGGAGCAGGCGCTGGCCGAGGCCGTTGAAAAGGGCACGCGCGAAACGGTGGTCATTGCCCAGGGCACGCCGCCCACGCGCGGCACCCCAACGCGCTTTGAAAGCCTGCTGGACCGCCTGAAACCGCGCGCGCAGGAAATCGACGAACTGGCGCAGGTGGACTACCGCGACCTGGGCAGCTTGTTGCTGGTATCGCCCGGCACGCCCTTGATGCGCCGCATTCCGCCATTGCCCGGCGTGGACGGCGTCAACGTGCTGGGCGAACCGGTGCTGCCCGACGAACTGCCCGACACCCCTTTCTCCAGGGATCTGTCCGGCGTCGAGGTCGACCCCGAAGACCCGCTGCTGCTGCGGGCCACCATTGCCGGCACGCCCACCTTGATCAGTCACGGCGTGCAGGTGAACCCGATGGTCGAGGTGGACGCCGTCAACCTGTCCACCGGCAACATCACGTTCGAAGGCTCGTTGCAGGTGCGTGGCGACATCGCCGCCACGATGGAAGTACGCGTGACGGGCGACGTCGTCGTCAACGGCACCATCGAAGCGGCCCTGGTGGAAGCCGGCGGCAGCGTCACGGTCAAGGGCGGCATCATCGGCATGGCGGAAGCCTTGCAGGACCCGTCCGCCACCGCGCGCACCGCCCACATCGTCTGTGGCGGCATGCTGCGCGCCAAGTTCATTGAAAACGCCATCATCAGCGCCGGACAGGATGTGGAAGTGGAACGCGAGATCCGCCAGAGCAGCATCGCAGCGGGCGGCAGCGTACACGTCGGGCCGCCCAACACGCAGCAAAGCGCCATCACGGGCGGCCAGATCCGCGCGCTGAACGCCGTGCGCGCCGGCACCATCGGCTCGCCGTCCGGGATTCCCACCCTGGTACAAGCCGGGCTGGACCCGCACGCCGACATCAAGCGTTCCGCGCTGACGCGCAAGCGCCTGAAGATGAACGAGGAAAAGGCCAAGCTGGAACAGCTGCTGATGTTCTTGCAGGCCAACCCGCAGCGCGCCCCGGGCGACGTGGTTGAGCGCGCGCGCAACACCCACGTCAAACTCAGCGGCGACCTGATCGCCCTGGACGAAGAAGAAGGGCAACTCGTGCGCGACCTGCAACCGCTGCACACCGCCACCGTCACCGCCACGGGCC